>JAQXRN010000001.1 GCA_029218545.1 Bacillota bacterium
GAGTGGATTAAGCTTTATGGGGTATTGACAAATAGACTGGACGAAGCTGTAAAGGCTTTTGACGAGCAGAAAAAGCTTGTTGAAGAGCTTGACGACTTTAAGAATACAGAAAAAACAGTAGCTTTCTTCTATGTTAACCAGAACGGCATAGTCGTTGCCAAGAAGAGCACAGACTATGTTCCTCGCATGATTGAAATGGCAGGCGGAAAGTATATTTTCGAAAATCTGGGAGATCCTGAAAAGGCTACATCAGGCGTAAATATGACTATGGAAGAGTTTTATGCCGGAGCAAAGGACGCAGACTATATCGTATATAACGCTTCCATTGATGACCCTCTGAAGTCTGTAGATGAATTAATTGCAAAAAATAAGCTTTTTGCTGATTTTAAGGCCGTAAAAGAGGGTAATGTATGGAGTACAGACAAGTATCTGTATCAGGCGGCAAATGAAAACGGACAGATTATTCAGGATTTAAACGAAATGCTGACAAATCCTGATCTTGAAAAAACAAAATTTATGTATAAGCTTCACTAAGAAAGAGGAACAATTATGCAGACAGAAAAGATGACGCAAGAAAATATAATAAGGGCTGATATGCACAGGAAGCGCATCAGATATGCGTTTGCCTTTATTTTGATAGGCGTTTTGTTTTGCATACTTACAATTCTAAATATCAATTCCGGTTCAGTTGATATATCGATTAAGGAAATTATATCTATTATTTTCCGCAGGGAGGGAGACCCTACTGCCTACAATATTATCTGGCAGATTAGAATGCCCAGAATAATAATGGCGGCATTGCTCGGTGGAGCCTTGTCTCTTTCCGGGTTCCTGCTGCAGACTTTCTTTAGAAACCCTATTGCAGGACCTTTTATCCTTGGAATTTCATCAGGTGCGAAGATGGTTGTTGCCTTTACAATGATATACTTCCTTGAGTACTTTGGCAGAATATCATCTTTGACTCTGGTATTTGCGGCATTTATCGGATCAATGGCTTCCATGGGATTCATACTGTTGCTGTCAAGAAAGATTAATTCCATGTCGGTTCTCCTTATTGGAGGTATAATGATAGGCTACATATGCTCTGCGGTTACAGATTTCGTGGTGACCTTTGCGGATGATACCGACATAGTGAATCTTCACGGATGGTCACTGGGAAGCTTTTCCGGCATGTCATGGGAAAACTTCTGGATATCATTCGCTATTGTAGGAATAGTGTTCCTGCTGGTTTTCTTCCTGTCCAAGCCAATAGGAGCATATCAGCTGGGAGAAGCTTATGCCCAGAGCATGGGTGTTAATATTAAATTATTCAGGGTAATACTGATACTTTTATCCAGCATATTGTCGGCTTGCGTAACTGCTTTTGCAGGACCTATTTCCTTTGTTGGAATTGCGGTGCCTCAGCTGGTTAAAAGACTTCTCAACACATCTAAGCCTCTTGTGGTTGTTCCGGCTGTATTCTTTGGAGGTGCAGTATTCTGTATGTTCTGCGACCTGGTTGCAAGAACTGCTTTTGCCCCAACAGAGCTAAACATCAGTACCGTAACTTCAATTTTCGGCGCGCCGATTGTAATCTGGATTATGCTTAGACGTCAAAAGGGAGGTCTGGAATAATGAGCTACTATTTTGAAACAAGAGACCTTGCCGTTGGCTATCATGGAAAGCCTCTGATTAAGGATATTTCCATCGGCGTGGAGCCGGGAGAAATCATCACTTTAATCGGCCCAAACGGTTCCGGTAAGTCTACAATATTAAAGAGTATTACAAAGCAGCTTTCTGCCATTGCGGGAACTGTATATATCGGAAAAGACGAGCTGAACAAAATGACCTATAAGGACGTGGCAAAGAAGGTTGCGGTAGTTCTTACAGAAAGAATAAAACCTGAGCTAATGACATGTCGTGATGTGGTTGCATCAGGTCGTTATCCATACACAGGCAGAATGGGCATCCTTACTGAAGAGGATGAAGAAAAAGTGAATGATGCCATGAAAAAGGTTAACGCTCTAGATTTGTCTTCGAAGAGCTTCGATGCCATCAGTGACGGACAGAAGCAGAAGGTGCTACTGGCAAGGGCAATCTGCCAGGAACCTGAAATCATCGTCCTTGATGAACCGACATCCTTCCTGGATATCAGGCACAAGGTTGATTTACTTAATGTTTTACGCGAAATGGCACGTGAAAACAGCACTACCGTAATAATGTCACTTCATGAGATAGAACTGGCATATAAGATGTCCGACAAGCTTTTGTGCGTAAAGGGCGATCACATTGAACATTACGGAACTGTTGAAGAGATTTTCTCAAAAGAGCGCATCAAAGAATTGTATGACCTCAACGATGAAACTTTTGAGATGTATTTCAGCAGCATTAACTTTTACGATTAGATAAGAAAGGTTTATGGCATGACAACAGGGCTAGAGGGTAAATATGTCATAAAAAACAATAAAAAGCTCGCTTTCGGTTATACGACGGGAACTTGTGCGGCAGCCGCTGCTAAAGCGGCTACTCTTATGCTGTTTTCAAGGCAGCAACCTGAATATGTGGATATAATGACGCCAAAGGGTATTCCCCTGCACCTTAAGGTAGAAGATACAAGGCTTGAGGAAGACTTCGCTCTTTGTGCCGTGCAAAAGGATGCCGGAGACGACCCGGATGTCACTCATGGAGCCTATATCTATGCCAAGGTCAAGCTTGGCGAGACCGGCAGCTTAGCTGATGTAAAGCTGGACGGAGGAATTGGCGTCGGAAGGGTCACAAAGCCGGGATTAGAACAAGCTGTGGGGGAAGCGGCTATAAATAAAGTACCGCGGCAGATGATAAAGCAGGAAGTCTTGCAAATCTGCAAGGAATGGAATTACAAGGGAGATATTCTCGTTGAAATTTCCGTTCCACAGGGAGAAGAACTTGCCAAAAGAACATTTAACCCAAGGCTCGGCATTATGGGCGGCATTTCAATACTTGGAACCAGTGGAATCGTTGAGCCCATGAGTGAGCAGGCATTGATTTCAAGCATCCAGCTGGAGATGAGGATGCAGCGAAATAACGGATGGGAATACCTTCTTATCTCACCGGGGAACTATGGAGCGGCATTTTTAGAAGAGAATTTTAAGGTCAATCGAGACAAAATTCTCAAGTGCAGCAACTATGTTGGTGAGACTCTCGATACAGCTGTGGAATTAGGCTACAAAGGCCTTGTCCTTGCAGGAAACATCGGCAAATTTATAAAGGTCGCCGGAGGAATCATGAACACCCACTCACGAAATTCTGACTCACGAATGGAAATTCTGGCGGCAAATGCCTTAAAGGCAGGAGCTGATGTATGTGTTGTCAGTGAGATATTAGAAGCACTTACAGCAGAAGAAGGAATAGGAATATTAAAGAAATATAATCTCCTTGAAGCTACCATGAAGCTTGTCATGGAGAAGATATATTTTTATATGAACAATCGTACCTACGGAAATCTGGAACTGGGAATAATAGTGTTTTCCAATGAGTACGGAGAACTGGGCAGAATCGGTAAAATCGATGGCCTTATTGTAAAAACACAATGTTTTATGGAGGGATAAAAAATGATACATTTTGTTGGAGCCGGTTCCGGAGCACCGGATTTAATCACTGTAAGAGGTCAGAAATACCTGCAGGAGGCAGATGTAATAATCTACGCAGGATCTCTGGTAAACCCTGAATTGCTTGAAATGAAAAAAGAAGAATGTCAGGTATATAACAGTGCATTTATGACATTGGAAGAAGTGATTGATGTTATGAAAGAAGCGGAAGGTCAGGGCAAAATGACTGTTAGACTTCATACAGGAGACCCTTGCGTTTACGGTGCAATCCGTGAGCAGATGGATATTCTGGACGAAATGAATATTTCATATGATACATGCCCAGGTGTAAGCTCCTTCTGCGGTGCCGCTTCAGCATTGAATCTTGAATATACACTTCCAAATGTATCTCAGAGCGTAATAATTACAAGAATGGCAGGAAGAACTCCTGTGCCGGAAAAGGAATCAATACGCTCCTTTGCAGCTCATCAGGCAACTATGGTTGTTTTCCTGAGCACAGGTCTTTTGGAAGAATTAAGCAGAGAACTTATCGCAGGAGGTTATTCTGAAGATACCCCTGCCGCAATCGTATACAAGGCAACATGGAAGGACGAAAAGAAGTTTATCTGCACTGTGGGAACTCTGGCACAGACAGCCAAGGAAAACAATATTACGAAGACAGCGCTTATGATTATCGGCGATGTGGTGACACACAGCGAATATCAGCGCTCAGAGCTATATAATCCTGCCTTCACTACAGAATTCCGTGAGGCATCTATCTAAAGGTGATAGCTATGAAGGAAAAGAAAATGGCCATAGTGTGCTTTACACCTCAAGGACAGGTGCTGGCTGAGAGAATTCAAAAAGTATGGCCTAAGGATGCACTTGATGCAAAATGGAGCATAGAGTTTATTTTTAAACCTGTACCTTTTAAAGTGTGGATGAAAGAACACTTTCAGGAACTTGATGTTCTTGTTTTCATAGGCGCTATGGGCATTGTTGTCCGCGACATGGCTCCATGCCTGAAAACAAAGCTTGTGGATCCTGCAGTTGTGGTTCTCGACGAAAAAGGACAGTTTGTAATTTCGGTGCTTTCAGGACACATAGGAGGTGGCAATGCCTTCACAGTGGAATTAGCAAGGATGCTTGAGGCAACCCCTGTTGTAACCACTTCTTCAGATGTAAACGGCAAGATTGCAATCGATCTGTTTGCACAGAAAAACAATCTGGCTATCGCATCTATGAAGCAGGCAAAGCTCTGCGCCTCTGAAATCGTATCAGGAAAGCAGGTTAACTTCTTTTGCGACGGCAAGGTAAACGGCAACGTGCCGAAGGAACTCTGCGGCAGTGAGAACTCCTTTAAGGTGGTAGTTTCGCCCAAGAAGATGCAGCCTGAAGAAGGAGTGCTTCATCTCATACCTAAGGCGTATGTGCTTGGAATAGGGTGCAGGAAGGGAACTTCACAGGAGACCATACAGACACGGGTGCTGGAAGAACTAAATAACCTTGGAATAGACATAAGAAGCATTAAGGCAATGGCTTCTATTGATATAAAGGCAGAGGAGGAAGGAATCCTCGGCTTTGCGGAAAAATTCAAAATCCCTGTATCCTTTTACAGCGGAGAAGAACTTGCCGGACTTGAAGGAAATTTTACGCCCTCGGAATTCGTTTCGTCCATAACAGGTGTGGAAAACGTCTGCGAAAGGGCGGCGTTTATGCTGGCAAAGGGAAATTGTGCACAAGACCAAAGGGAACTGACCCTTGCAGATTGCATGGTACTGCCTAAATCAGGCAAGGACGGTGTAACCGTATCAATTATGAAAATAGATTGGAGTGTAAGGTTTGAATAAGATATATGTAGTAGGAATCGGCCCGGGAGCTTATGAAAAAATGACAATACAGGCGGCAGAGGTATTGAAAAACTGCGATGTAATAGTGGGATATACCGTTTATATCGACTTGGTTAAGGAACATTTTCCGGGAAAGGAATTCCTTACAACACCTATGAAAAAGGAAGTTCAGCGCTGCGAAATGGCTTTTGAAGAAGCTGCAAAGGGCAAGACTGTTGCTATGATCTGCAGCGGTGATTCAGGAGTTTACGGCATGGCAGGTCTCATGTATGAAATCGGTGAAAGATATCCCGATGTTGAAGTGGAAACCGTTGCAGGTGTAACTGCAGCAATAGGCGGTGGAGCGGTACTTGGGGCACCTTTGATTCACGATTTCTGCCTCATCAGCCTAAGCGATCTTTTGACTCCTTGGGAAAAAATAGAGAAACGTCTTAAGCTGGCGGCAGAAGCGGATTTTGTAATATGCCTTTACAATCCGTCAAGCATCAAGCGTCACGATTACCTTCAGAAGGCATGTGACCTTATTCTTCAGCACCAGCCGGAAAACCTTGTTTGCGGCACCGTTGAAAACATAGGTCGTGAAGGTGAAAAAGCAACAATTTATACCTTGAAGGAACTTCGAGATACTAAGGTAGACATGTTCACAACCGTATTTATTGGAAATTCTCAGACTAAGGTTATAGATGGACACATGGTAACACCAAGAGGCTATAGAATATAATTACAGGTGAAAAGCATGAAAGAATATCTGATATTTGCAGGAACCATCGAAGGGCGAACATTAGCTGAAACCCTGGTTGAAGCAGGCAAAAAAGTTCATATTTGTGTAGCTACAGAGTACGGCGAGGAAGTGCTTACTGAAAATCCGGCGCTTACTGTTCACTGCGGCAGACTGACTGAAAAGGAAATGGAAAAACTGATTAATCAGGTGAACCCTGATTTTGTCATTGACGCAACTCATCCATATGCGGTAGAGGTTTCTGAAAATATCTCACAGGCTTGCCAAGCTGCGGAAAAAGAGTATGTAAGACTGCTGAGGGAAGGGTCAATGCAGCAGAAGAATGAAGAAGGAATAACTTACCTTGCCTCTCTTGAGGAAACCACCTCGTTATTGAATGATACAGAAGGCAATATTCTTCTGACAACAGGCAGCAAGGAACTGGCTCGGTATGTCGAAAACATTAACGATAAGAGTAGAATATTTGCTCGTATTCTCCCTGATGGCAAGATGGTGGAAAACTGCAGAGAAATGGGTCTGTCGGGTAAGCAGATTATCTGCATGCAGGGACCTTTTTCTGCGGAGCTTAATATAGCAATGATAAGACAGCTTGATATCAAGTACCTTGTTACTAAAGATACCGGGGCTTCGGGAGGCTTTCCGGAAAAGCTGAGAGCGGCCAAGGCCTGCGGCATTGAGATGATGGTAATAGGAAGGCCTAAAGAAGAGACAGGTTTGAGCAGCAGGCAGCTTCTCGAAAAATATTTCCCGGGCATTAAGTGGAATAATGCTGACGATGAAGAACGTGGCATAAGGCAGAAGGTAACGCTCCTTGGGATTGGCATGGGAACCTTGGGGGATATGACCATGGAAGCTCATGACGCCCTGGAAAAGGCGGATGTCATCATCGGTGCCTCTCGTATGGCAGAGGCGTTAAAAGCCTTTGGAAAAGAGGAGTTTTGCTCATACAGACCTGATGAGATCAGGGAGTATATTGAAAAACATCCTGAAAAGAAAAATATCGTCGTAGCCCTGTCAGGAGACGTGGGCTTTTACAGCGGCGCAAAAAAACTGATAGATGAATTAGATGGCTACGATGCAGAGCTTGACTTAATCTGCGGAATATCCTCCGTAGTGTATTTTGCATCTAAACTGAAGACTTCCTGGGAGGATATGAAACTGGTAAGCAGCCACGGAAGAAGACAGAACCTGCTGGCGGCTGTAAAAGCTAATAGGAAAGTATTTTCTCTTGCCGGATACGCAGACAGCGTAAGAGATATCTGCAAAGAACTTGCAGAAAACGGGCTTTCCCATGTGAAAGTTTCTGTAGGTTGCCAGTTGAGCTATCCTGAGGAGTCTATTCAAAAGGGCACAGCTGAAGAACTGCTCTGCTACCAGGGAGAGGGTTTGTGCGTAATCGTTATAGAAAACCAGTATGCTGATAATTATGTAGTTACCCACGGTCTGCCGGACGAAGTATTTGAAAGAGGTAATGCCCCTATGACCAAGGAGGAAGTAAGAAGCATATCTCTTTCGAAGCTGGCTCTTACGAAGGGTGCAGTTGTATATGATGTAGGGGCAGGAACAGGCTCTGTTTCGCTGGAATGCGCACTTCAGGCTGCTGATGGCATGGTATATGCCATCGAGAGGAAAGATGACGCCCTGGAACTTCTGAAAAAGAATAAAGCAAAGCTTGGTGTATCCAATCTGGAAATAGTCAGGGGACTAGCTCCTGAAGCAATGGAAACCCTGCCTGCACCGACACACGCATTCATAGGCGGAAGCGGCGGCAACATGGCTGATATAGTGAACTGCCTCCTTGAGAAAAACCCGGCAGTGCGCATTGTAATCAATTGCATAGCCTTAGAGACCGTAGCAGAGGTCATGGATATTATAAAAGAAAAACACTTTTCTCATGTGGATATTGCAGCGGTTTCTGTTGCAAAATCAAAGACACTGGGAAGATATCACATGATGATGGGTCAAAATCCCGTATATATTGTTACTTTGCAGGAGGAATCGCAATGAAACTGCCTAGAATTATGCTGACAGCGCCATCAAGTGGCAGCGGAAAGACCTTAATAACCTGCGGAATTCTTAAGGCCTTAAAAAACAAAGGTCTTAATCCTGCATCTTTTAAATGCGGACCTGACTATATAGACCCCATGTTTCACGGAAAAATAATAGGTGTTTCATCAAAAAATCTGGATACCTTTTTTACAGATGAAGACACTACCAGATACCTCTTTGCTAAAGAAGCAAAGAATGCTGACTTTTCTGTGATGGAAGGTGCCATGGGCTATTATGACGGACTTGCAGGAATAAGCACAAAGGCATCTGCCTTTGATGTGGCATCTGTAACAAAGACACCTGTAGTTCTGATAGTCAATGCCAGGGGAATGAGCTTATCTTTAGGCGCCATGATAAAGGGCTTCTTAGAGTTTGAGCCTGAAAGCAGAATCAGAGGGGTAATCTTTAACAATATGTCATCTACGCTCTTTCCAAGAGTGAAAGAACAGATAGAATCAAAGCTCCCTGTAAAGGTTCTGGGATATGTTCCTACGGTTAGAGACTGCGTAATAGAAAGCAGACATCTGGGTGTTGTAACGCCTGATGATGTGGAAAACCTTCAGGAATAGCTTAACAAGCTGGCGAACATACTGGAAGACACAATAGACTTTGACCAGCTTATTGCAATAGGCCGGGAAGCCCCGGAATTAGCCTTAGAAGAGCCAAACCAACTGTCCGGGATTAAACCCCTTAAAGACAGAGTTCGCATCGGTATAGCCCGTGATGAGGCCTTCTGTTTCTTCTACAGAGATAACTTTGAACTGCTGGAAAAGCTTGGAGCGGAGTTGGTGTATTTTTCGCCTGTCTGGGATAGGCACCTGCCGGAAAACCTGAGAGGACTGATATTTTATGGAGGATATCCGGAGCTTTATGCCGAAGAACTCAGCAATAATAGTGAAATGATTTCCGAAATACAGAGCCTCATTGAAGGAGGAGTTCCTTATCTGGCTGAATGCGGCGGATTCATGTATCTACATGAAAGCATGCAGGATATGGAAGGAAAGTCTTATAAAATGGTGGGAGTAATCAAGAGCGAAGCATATAAGACATCTTCTCTGGGCGGAAGGTTTGGATATATAGAACTTAAATCCAAGGACAAACAGATTTTTGGAACTGCGGATATGGAATTTCGTGGTCATGAATTTCATTACTTCGACAGTACGTCATGCGGAGATGATTTTATCGCAAGCAAGCCACTGACTGCAAGGGGCTGGTATTGCATACATGCCGATGAAAAATCTGCAGCAGGGTTCCCTCATTTCCACTATTATTCAAACCCACAGATGATAGCGAACTTTTTAGAAAAATGTGCATCTTTCAACATGAATGGAGAGTAAAATGAAGATAGAATTAGAAAATGTACTTCCGACTGAGATTGAAAAGAGAAGTATGGAGATAATTACTGAAGAGCTTGGGGAAAGGACGTTCCCGGAAGGTTATGACAAGATTGTTAAGCGTGTAATTCACACTACAGCGGATTTTGACTATGCCGATAACCTGTGCTTTTCTGAAAACGTATTGGAAAAAGCAATGGATGCCATAAGAAGAGGTGCCTGCATAGTAACGGATACTCAGATGGCAAAATCCGGAATCAATAAAAAAGCCTTGGCAAAATTCGGTGGTGAAGTGCTCAACTTCATGTCCGATGAAGATGTGGCCGAAGCGGCAAAGAAAAATGGTACAACTCGCGCAACTGCCTGCATCGATAAGGCTATGACCGTAGAAAAGCCTTTAATCTTTGCAATCGGAAACGCTCCTACAGCTCTGGTAAGACTGTATGAACTGATAGAAGACGGAAAGATTAAACCTGAGCTGATAATAGGAGTTCCTGTTGGCTTTGTAAACGTAGTTCCATCAAAGGAACTCATTATGAAAACAAAAGTGCCATACATTATTGCACGTGGCAGAAAAGGCGGCAGCAATGTTGCGGCAGCCATCTGCAATGCGATTCTGTATCAGATGTAATATGCATGTAAAAAAAGTAAAAGCAAAAGAGGCTGGTGTTCTCAAGGAACATTCAGCCTCCTTCTTTTGGGAAAGTGTATTTGTATTAGTTATTTAGTGTATTTCTATTCTACTTCGAAGTAGTCGTTGTCGTCCTTTCTCCTAGGTCCGTCATATTCATAGGTGCCCATTGTTCCGCATACAGGGCACTTGCCATAATCGTCCCCGAATTCTACCATAAGATCTAATGCATATTTGAACTTCTTCCCGCATTTTTCGCAATTATAATACATAAAACCAGGTCCCCATGTCATATTAATTCACCATACCTTTTCTAATATTTTCAAACTAATCTATTCCATATCTGTATCTTCAGGTAATGCATTCTTTGACCAGCCCAGGTCAGCTATTATGTTCTGTCCGTTGATAGCGCTGGACTCATCTGATGCTAAAAACGCTACGACAGAGGCGATTTCCTCTACCTCTATGAAACGTTTTTCCGGAATAACCTGAAAGTTTCTATCCATTTTAATTGTTCCGTTTTCTACGCCCTGCCTTACAAGATCTGTTGCCACATATCCGGGGCCGACAGAGTTTACGCGTATACCGAATCTTGCAAGTTCAACACCTAAAGTGCCTGCCATACCTGCAGTTGCTGCCTTGGAAACATTATATAGAGAACGTTTCGAATGATATATTACTGAGTTGGCTGATGAAATCATAACGATATTTCCTTTGCCTTTCTTTTTCATATATCTCGCGGCAGTTCTGGCACAAAGATAATAACCTCTAAGGTCTAAATCGAATACTTTATCTATTTCTTCTATTGAATAATCGGTTGCCCAATTATGAATTGTTATACCCGCATTGCATACTAAAATGTCTATGCGGCCAAATGTGTCAAAGGCGAAGCTCATCATTGACTCTATTTCGTCGTTTGATGTAAGGTCAACCTGATAACCTTCTGCCTTGATACCGTACTCAGCCGAAAGACGAGATGCCTCTCTTTTGGCTTCGTCGCCCAAAATGTCTGCCATAAGAAGGTTTACACCTTCTTGTGCAAATCTTTCTGCAATTCCCAGTCCGATACCTTTTGCAGCACCTGTTATAACTGCATATTTTCCTCTTAAATTTTTCATAATCTTATCCCCAGCTTTCCAGCTGTTTAACCAGTTCTTTCATAAATGAATCAACATCTCCGGAAACTTTGTATAGTTCAGCACCTAAGTGAACAAATCCTCTTTCGTCGATTACGATGGCGGAATAACTTCCGTCAGCAGCTTTAATGGCGAAATTATATTCGGTTTTGTCTGGTCTGTCTGCAGAAATACTATCGGCCAAGGATCTGCTTCTTGCTTTCTTTTTATGTGCCCAGTTCAAAAAACTATCGATTGTATCTTCTGAATCTGTAGTATATGAAATGTTTTCGTTTCCTTTAGAAACTACGGTAACGGTCATTTCAACTGTATTTTTACCACTCTTATCGAAGAGTTTTCCAACATTGGTTGGAAACATCATCTGAACGGCGAATACTGCCATCATTATTACAATCAATCCATATAAAAACCAGGTTGGTGTTTTTTTCTTTGCTGATGCCATAATATTTCCCCTTAAGAGGAACGCAGACTTGATTAAGTCTGCGCTCCGTAAACTTTTTAATTAATATGATTTGTAAAAGGTTAAATTAATTAAAGTGCTGCCATTGGTACTAATCCTGGAACAATTAAGTAGCCTAATGTTACTACGATGAACCAGAACATGCAGATAAATGCACACATACCCCATGCATCCTTAAGCTTCATGTTAACTACAGCAAGCATTGGGATTAAGTATAATGGCTGTAATAAGTTTGTACATTCGTCACCATATACGAATGCGTTGATAACGTCAATCTTGTTAGCTCCAAGCTGGTTTGCAGCATCTAATAGTAAAGGACCCTGTACGATGATCTGTCCACCCTGTGAAGGGATGAATAAGTTTACTATTGCAGCTGAGATGAATGACCATACTGGAAGTGTAGCAGCAGTTGCGATTGATACGATACCTGCAACGATTACCTGTGCAAGACCGGATGACTGCATGATACCCATGATACCACCGTAGAATGGGAACTGTACGATGATTTCGCAAGCAAGCTTCATGTTGTCCTTGTAAGCTTCGATGAAAGCTCTAGGAGTCTTGTATAAGAAGCAGTTAGCTACGATGAATAAGAAGATGATCAGGTTCATGGATAATGCACCCATAAAGCCCTTTGTTATGAATTCTTTAGCTAATACAATGATGCCGGCAAGGCCAATGATGTACATGAAAAGCTTTCCGCCGTTCATCTTGTCAGCAGGAGTTTCTCTTGATTCTACATCGTAGAATACATCTGCATCATCTAATTCAGTCTTTAATTCAACGATTTCGTGCTGAGGTGGTTTAGTCAATAAAGCAATGATTAAAAGAATTACTGCGAATATTGACCAGATAATTACGTTATGTGGGTTGTATACTGTAACATCCTGAGATAATACTCCTTCGAAGTATCCAGCCTGAACCAGGAAGTTGTCAGGAGTAGCAAGTAATGCGTATACAGAAGCTGTTGGTCCTAAGCACTGTCCGAATACCATGCAAGTGTAAATTACTGCAAGCATTAGAGGGAAGTGCATACCCTTAACGTTCTTAGCAAGGTACATAGCGAATAAAGCGCCTACAACTGTACAGAATGCCCAGTTGATGAAGCTTGTTACGAAACCGAAGATTACAAGCATGATAGTTGCAACTGTTGGAGTGTGCGCTTTGCTTGCAAGCTTGTTCATAACTCTCTTAACCTGTGGTGCTTTTGCACATGTAGCACAGGTTACTACCATGATACCCATCTGGAATGCGAAGCTGTTCTGAGTCCACAGACCTTCGAACCAGTAAGTACATAAGTCTAAAGGATTAGACTTTGTTAAAATAAGTGCGAGTACAAATACGAGGAATGTAAGAATTAGGCAGAATACTAATGAGTCTGGAATAATTCTGTCAGCCGCGTACTGGAACTTTTTGGAAAGTCTCCATAATGGAGTACCTTTACTCTGCTTTACGTTTTCGTTTGGCATGAGATTTCTCCTTTCAATTATAAAATAACTACACTAATCCCCAACGGATAATCTCAAAAACCAAATTCCCCCGATATCAATAAATGTTATCTATTGACAATTATTTAAGACCTAAGATCTGTCTTGCTTCATCCGGTGTAGCAACTTCTAAACCGAATTCTTCGATTACTCTCTTAGCTCTTTCAACGAACTGTGCATTTGAATCAGCTAACTGACCCTTCTTGTACATTACGTTGTCTTCCATACCTACTCTGATGTTTCCACCTAAAGCGATTGCAGCGTACATTACTTCCATTGCGCTGTGACCAACGCCGGAGCATGACCAAGTTGAACCTGGGCAAAGCTGATCCATAGTTTCCTTCATGAATAATAGGTTCTTAACTGAACCAGGGATACCATTTGCACAACCCATGCAGAACTGGAAGTGAAGAGGTGCCTTTATTACGCCCTTCTTTAAGTAGTAAGCTGCATTTGCAATCATACCAGGATCGAAAGCTTCGATTTCAGGCTTTGTGTTAGTTTCCTGGAATAACTTACCGCAGTCTTCTAAGAACTTAGGTGAGTTGATGAATAGGCTTGTATTTAACCAGTTCATGGAACCGCAATCATATGAAGCCATTTCTGGTTTTAGTTCCTTAACGTGCTGAACTCTTGTTTCGTCGTCAGCGTGGATATCACCGGAAGTTGTTAAGTTAAGAATGATGTCACATTCTGGGTATCTTTCATGAATTAAATCAACAGTTTCTTTGAACTTGTTGTGATCCATTGTACCGTTACCTTCGTCATCTCTCATATGTAAATGAGCGATAGCTGCGCCTGCTTTCCAGCATGCGTATACATCATCTGCAATTTCGGATGGTGTCATAGGTACATTTGGGTTATTTTCCTTTTTTGGCCAAGCCCCTGTTACAGCGGCTGTGATAATTCTTTTGTTCTTTAAGTCAGACATTTTCTACGCTCCTTAAATAATTTTATTTGCCGTACAGCATACGTATTAAGTATGTATTAAGGTCTTCGCTGCACTTAGTTTTTTCTTCTTCTGTCCATTTCTGGAAGCCTTCACCTGTTTTAAAACCAAGTTTACCTTCATCTCTAAGTTTTGTTAGAAGAGGAGATGGCTTATGGCTGTCTTCTAAGTATTCCAGAACATAATTGTGGATATTGTAAGTTAAATCAAGGCCAACCATGTCGGCGTTTTCCATTGCGGAAAGCTGTGGGAGGCGCAGTCCGAATGAATTCTTGATTGCAATATCTACAGTTGCTGCATCTGCAATACCATGCTCTACGATAGAGATAGCTTCACGCCATAACGCATGCTGCAGGCGGTTTGCAATGAAGCCGGGAACGTCTTTGTTGCATAGACAAGGCTTCTTGCCGATTTTAGCCATGAATTCCATAACTGCATTTGCAGTTTCGTCACTTGTAGCATCTGTTCTTACGACTTCAACTAATGGAATAAGGTGACCAGGGTTCCAGAAGTGTGTTCCGCAGAAACGGCTACGTTCCTTTAAGTCACGGCTAATTTCAGTAGGGCTCATTACGGATGTGTTTGTACAGAAGATACAGTCTTTACGGCAACGTTCTTCTAATTTTGCAAATGTACTACGCTTTAAATCCATGTCTTCAAAAACTGCTTCGATTACAATGTCAGCGTCCTTGATTGCTTGGCTTTCGAGATCCTGAGTGAAGTGAATTCTTCCTAAACGTTCCTGTAATTCTTCTTCAGTTACAATACCTTTTTCGACTAACTGCTTTGTGTTAGTGCGAATTCCGTCATGAACATCTACTGCATTGATATCATAAATTGTAATATCAAACTCTTTTGCTGATGATGCGACGAAGGCGATGTTCTTGCCCATTAATCCGCCGCCCATGATGAGAACATTTTTAATATTCATTTTTGCTGATCCTTTCTCCGGTCTGTTACTACCTGTCTCCTGAATTGACAGGCTGCCTCTCTTGCTTATTTTAATACATTGATGTCAGGCTTATTTACCGGGTGTTTCACTTTTCGTAAAGAGAATAACGCAAGTTCTGTGCCAAATATTAATTGATGAAAAGAAATGGCTGTTTTTCAACATATGTGGAAAGATTTGAAAGAAAATAACAAAAGTAGAAAATGTTGCAAAAAAACATCATGTTGCAAAATAGAGACCAAAAATGTCTTAAAAGTGCAACATGATGTGAAGAATTTATGTATATATTTAGATTGTATTAGCGTTCTTTGTGAAGTTTTCTGTAGAGTACGCTTCGATGAATTCCAAGGCGCTTAGACGCTTCTCCTATTGCACCATTGCAATCCTTGAGAACCTTGTTGATATATTCCAGCTCAACAGAGTCCATGTATTCTTTTAGACTGTCATATTGTGGCGTCTGAGCGTCTTCTTTTGCTTTGCTCATTTCATATACGTCTTTAGAAAACTCTGCCGTCGGAACGGGTGTGAATATCAGCTCATTACCGGGGCTTACCACATATATTCTTTCCATTACATTACGAAGCTCTCTGATGTTGCCCGGCCAGTTATGGTTTAACATGGTTCCTATTGAAATAGGCGATATTGTTTTATTTGTTCCGTATTTCTCGTTTAAACCCTTTAAAAAGCTCTCTGCAATTGGAATAATATCTTCCTTTCTCTCGGATAGAGGAGGAATATTAATCAGGAAAACGTTTAATCTGTAATAAAGGTCTTCTCGGAACTTTTTTTCCTGAACCATTATTTCGAGGTTTACATTGGTGGCACATATAATTCGTACATCTATAGGGATACTTTTAACTCCTCCTACTCGCCTTATTTCCCTGTTTTCAAGTGCTCTTAAGAGCTTGGATTGCAGGCTCAAAGGCATGTCACCTATTTCGTCAAGGAAGATGGTACCGCCTGAGGCTGCTTCAAAAAGACCGATTTTACCCTTTGACAAAGCACCGGTAAATGCACCGGCTTCATATCCGAATAGCTCAGATTCAAGGAGCTGCTCGGGAATTGCAGCGCAGTTTATAGAAATAAAAGCTTCGCTGGAGCGATTAGATCTCTCATGGATATATCTTGCCATCATATCTTTACCGGTACCGCTTTCTCCTAGTATTACTACATTACTGTCGGTGGGCGCGATTGCGTTGGCAGTCTGAATGACATTTTTCATCTTAGGGCTGTTTACAATCATTGTGCCATGGTCCTGAAGTCTCAGATAATCCAGCTCTCTACGAAGCTTTTCTATATTGGCATGCTCCTTAGAAAGAATCTTTGCCCATTCATTGCTGTGTTCGGTGCTCATGTTGTTGGCTACAACCATGGAGACGTTGTTGTTATTGTCTAGAACGGGTACACAGTGGGAGACACTTGCATTTTTGTTCTTATATGTAAGAGTTGCATAGGCTTCCTTTTTTGTTTCTATAGCTTTTAATATCGGTGAATTGTCGTAATAACCGTCTTTAACCAATTCTCTTACATTCTTATGGAGGATTTCCTCCTTATTTTTTGCTCCTACACGCTCCGCTCCTATTTCGTTGACAAAGATAACATTTCCCTCGCCGTCGCTGATGAAAATAGATTCTTTGTAATGGGTGCTTAGTGCTTGTAAGATTTCTTCAGCAGTATAGTTCTTCGTCATAAAGTTCCTTCCCTGTCTGGTTTCGAAGTGTTATATGTTATAAATGTGTGTAAAAATTGCTCGCTTATTCTGAATCGTTTGCAAGACCTGTCTTGTCGATGATGAACATAGCAAGACCCATAATAATGCCTACTATTGTTGCAAGGCACATTCCTGTAAGCTGAACTTCGCCAATCTGGATAGCGGCACCGGAAAGTCCTGTAACGAAGACTACAGCAGTCATAGCCAGGTTTCTTGGTTTTGAATAGTCTACCTTCTTGTCAACAAGAAGACGTATGCCTGAAGCAGCGATCATGCCGTATAACAGGAAGCTTATACCTCCCATTACAGGTCCGGGGATTGTATTTATCAGGGCGCTTACTTTGCCGAAAAATGCCAGGAAAATTGAAAAGACTGCGGCACCACAGATTACCCACACACTGTACACCTTGGTTACAGCCATTACTCCGATGTTCTCTCCATATGTGGTTGTAGGTACGGAACCGCAAAAACCGGACAGCATTGTTGAAAGACCATCTGCCAGCATAGATCTGTGGAGACCCGGCTCTCTTAATAAGTCTTTTCCTACAATCTGACCCGTAACAATCTGGTGGCTTATGTGCTCCGAAATAACTGTGAGGGATGCAGGTATAATGATTAAAATAGCAGCAATATTGAACTTAGGAGTCTGGAAGGCAGGGAGTTCAAAAATAGATGCCTCAACCACCGGCGCAAAATCTACCATTCCTAGAATGGCAGCCAGGACATAACCTGAAATAATTGCGATAAGAATTGCTATTGCAGAAGCAAAACCTCTGAATGCAACCTGCCCGATAACTGCAAGAGCCAGAGTGAAGATAAACACTAAGACGCAGGTGGAATCCACAGGGGCTCCGTCAACGCTTACGATCTGACCTGTTGTGGCAGCGGTGCCTGCAAGTTCAAGACCGATTAATGCAACGATTGGACCCATAGCTGCCGGCGGCAGAACTGCATCAATCCATTCTACTCCAACAAACTTGATTATTATGCCTGTAATTGCAAAGATTGCACCTGCACATACAAATCCGCCAAGCGCATATTGGTAGCCAAGCCCCTGCGCTGCCAGTACGATAAATGTCGGTGACAAAAAGGCGAAGCTTGAACCCAGGTATGCAGGGGATTTACCCTTTGTGATGAGAGCAAACAGGAGCGTACCTATACCGTTCATAAGAAGCACGATTGAGGCAGGAATGCCTACTAGAACCGGCACCAGAACTGAGGCACTGAACATTGCAAAGGTGTGCTGAATGCTAAGGGGAATCCACTGACCGATTGGAGGCTTTTCGTTAATTCCGATAACTTTTCTTTCGTTCATTTTTTACCACTCTTTCTTAATATTAGAAGTAATTTTTCTCAAAAAAATAATATAAGAAAAGCCCTTTATCGTCAAGAAAAAAGGGCTGGAAGTT
>JAQXRN010000002.1 GCA_029218545.1 Bacillota bacterium
TTGTTCAGATTTTTCTTTGTATCGTTAGCGTAAGCATTGAGTGCTTTATTAAAAATCTCGTTGTCGAGTTTTGAACGGTATTTAAAACAATCGCAGATGGTGCGCTCACGGTCATAGACAGGCAGGGTAACGCCATCAAAATCCTCTGTAGTTTTACCCAAATCGTATAGTTCCGGCAGTACATAGTAAGGTCGCAGAGCGAGAACATCCACATTCAGCTTTGTTCTTGACATGGAACGAGGGATTGCTATTGACCACTTGCGTGGAGCAAAGTCACTGTATCCGTAATGAAAAAGAGCTGATTCAACACAAACAATCCCTTTCGGAACGAGGGTTGCAAGAAGCTGTTCCTCGGAAACCACACTCTTTTCCGCAAGTTCATAATAACCGTGACGCACACGATTAAGAAAGCCGGCGTTGCACAGATTTACAACATCTACCGCTCTGATTCCGGCAGCGACAAAGTCAGCAGATTTTGCAATGCCGCCTTTATTGATAATAACTTCTTTTACTTGCTCTCGGATGTCCACTCGCTCACCTTCTTTCGATTATAAAATTTACACACATAGAATATATATGTGTGTTTGAATTTTATTTTAGCACGAAAGGAAAAGAATTGCAATAAAATATGCACACAGTTTTTATAAATTGTGTGTGAAATTATGAACTGCGTTTACATTGCTACATCAATAGTTTCCGTTGTAGAAGCAAAGGATAAATGGTATAATATCACAAAACAATGGTGAAAAGCTTTACAATATAAATAGACGCTTAAAATTACTTTTCGACTGTTGAAAAAGATGGAGCAATAATTGTTGTTTCAAAAAAGAATACATAACGAGGTATTAGACAATGAAAAAATTGGTTGCATTACTTATGGTAGCAGTTATGAGTTTATCGCTTGTTGCTTGTGGCGGTAACCCGAAACAGATTGCTAACGGAAACTGTACAGATACAATAACCTGGACATTAGACAGCAATGGTCTCTTGGTGATCAGCGGTACAGGCGAAATTGGTGATTATGAAAAGGGAGCAGATAACCAACCATGGGCTGACTATAGGAACAACATTACAGCACTGGTTATTGAAGAGGGTATCACTCGTATTGGAGATCGGGCATTTCAGAATTGTATCAATATGGAAAGGGCAAACATAGGAGATGGAGTTGCCGGCATTGGTGAATGGGCATTTCAAAATTGTTTTGAGCTGACCAATGTTGAATTGCAACCCGATGTAAATCTTGAAAATGGTGCTTTTCGCAGTACGCCTGCAGAATTTGATGTCAGCGCATCAATGTCGACATGCTATACCGACAGTTATTATGATTCAGCCCTGTCTCGGGTTAATCTGACAGGAAACTACCGAGAGGATATTATCAATATCGCGTTGTCGCAGTTAGGGTATCATGAGGGCAACAGTGAATATGATTATGATGGTAGAAACACACGCGGTTATTGTGACTATACCGAGTACGGCAGGTATTTGGGAAGTATAGGCAGTGCATGGTGTTCTGAATTTGCCAGCTGGTGTATATGCATGGCTAAAGTGCCTACTCAAATGGTTGCACCAAGCCGTAGTGCCAATGTTGACGTCTTTACAAAAGACACATCTGCCGTTTATTATACTTGGAATCAGACAGTCTATGGAGGCGGTAACTATGAGCCGCGTGAAGGCGATATTCTATTGTGGGCATGGGATAACAACAACCATAGCACAGATGAGAATTTAAGTCATACCTCTATTTTGCGGGACGCGGAAGCGCAAAATGGTGGACGTGTTACTCTAAAAACCATTGATGGAAACAGTAATAATCGAGTAGAGGAGTGCAACTATACAGTAAACGCGGCGAATGGAACACTGGTCGGCCGAACCGGAAGACTGTGCTATATCATTGCACCAGGCTATTAGAGAAGCAATAATACAAGACAAGCGCAAAACCCTTGGAAAATTCCAGGGTTTTGTTGTCCTAGCAGAAAGGCGATGAAATAAGATTAAAGGATTATTTGAACCATTCTTTTGATAGGAAATACAGGCTTTTCCCACTTTAAAGGTAATAAAATGGACTGTTTGTGCATTGGCACGGCATTTGCATTAAATAGGGATAGCGAAAACTTAGTTTAAACTATTATATATTCAGGAGGTTGCCACTCATGATTGAGTACGTTATGGCCGCTAAAAACGGCAGAACAATTCCAAAAGAGGATAAAATTTTCGGAATCAGCAACAGAGCAAATGCAATGATTGATGAAAAAGGTAAGGATGCTGTTATTAATGCAACAATAGGTGCATTATTAGACGATAATGGTGATTTGATGGTTCTTTCCTCCATTGACGAGACTTTTAGAAAGCTTACACCATCCGAATACGCGGCATATGCTCCAATCGCAGGTATACCTGCATTCAGAAAGGCAGTAGTGAAAGCCGCTTTGGGCAAGTACGAACCTAAGGGCTATGTAGAAGCTGTTGCAACACCTGGCGGAACAGGAAGCATCAGAAATACAATGTCTGTTTATACTGAACCCGGAGATACAGTACTTACAAGCGACTGGTTCTGGGCTCCATACAGAACAATTGCAAGCGAAATCGGAAGAAAGCTTGATACCTTTGTATTTTTCAATGATGAAAGAAAATTCAACATAGCAAGCTTCGAAGAGAAGGTGTTTGAACTGCTTGAAAAACAGGAACATCTTGTAATAATTCTTAACACTCCTGCACACAACCCTACAGGATATTCTCTGACAATTGAAGACTGGGAAAGTGTAGCGGCAGTACTTAACAAGTTTCCTGTAGACAAAAAGGTTGCTCTTTTAATCGACGTTGCATACATAGACTTTGCAGGAGATGAAGATGAATATAGAAAGTTCCTGCCTGTTTTGGAAAGGCTGCCAAACCACGTACTTC
Organism: Bacillota bacterium; assembly: GCA_029218545.1. Taxonomy (GTDB): domain Bacteria; phylum Bacillota; class Clostridia; order Peptostreptococcales; family Anaerovoracaceae; genus Fimisoma. Next base: position 2,902 of record JAQXRN010000002.1, read on the forward strand.
CAATAATTGGATACAGTGCATCCAAGACATTAACAGCATATGGAATGAGATGTGGTGCAATGATTTGCCTCGCACCAACAAAAGAAATTGCCAGCGAATTCAAGAGCATGGGAGAATTTGCATCACGAGGAAGCTGGTCAAACTGTTCCAAAGCAGGCCAGAGTGTCATGGCAAAAATCTATGCCGATGAAGAACTTCAAGCAAGAGTAACGAAGGAAAGAGCAGAAATCAGAGATATGCTCCTTAGAAGGGGAAAGGCCTTTGAAGAAGAAGCAAAGAAGGTTGGTCTTGTGACAGTGCCTTTCGATGCAGGTTTCTTTGTATCCATACCTTGTGATGATCCGGATGGAGTTGCGGCAAAGCTCGAAGAGAAAGGAATCTTCATAGTTCCTCTGGCAAAGGGAGTAAGAGTGTCAGTTGCATCTGTATCAGAAGAAAAGTGCAAGCTGCTTCCTGCTGAAATCAAGAAAGCGATAGAAGATTAGAATAAACACATGCAAAACACAGCTGGTTTTACTGGCTGAAAAGAGAAAGACAGACACAAGCTTTGAATAAAAAACGAACCCAAGAGTTACTGATAATGCCTCTTGGGTTTTTGTAATTTTGGGGGGTACCTCTAAAATAGCCTAAATATCTTGACATCTTACACACTGATGCCATATG
>JAQXRN010000003.1 GCA_029218545.1 Bacillota bacterium
ATCTGTGATCAATCATAATACAGATCCAAAACAATTGCTGACTTTATTGTCAGCCGCACCTATCTCTGCTAATTTAATATTATGCGCCGCGTAAAATACAGTATAGAAGTTCGCTTCCCAATCATTAGGATCTTCTAATAGTATTTGTTCGAAATATTTTGCTGCATTTTCGGTATCATTTTCCTCTTTAGCGCGGTCTGCAAGTTGATGTAGGTTTTTAAGTCTTTCGGCATTATCTACTTTAACTTTACTACCAGATACATCAACAGTACCCTCGATCATCATTTTTTTCGCTTCTTCAACAGAATATTTGCAACCGCAGGTTTGGCAAACAAACACTCCGCCGTCTTTAATCAGGTCGGTGCTCCCGCACATTTCACAAGATAATTGTTTCATTGATTTCACTTCTCCCTTTTCATTAGAGCGTTATATCTAATAAATCTTTTCCGATTATTTTTACTTTCTTAAACCTCGGATCCGCCTTTAGCAGTTCCAAACAAGCATGTGTTGCATCGCTCGTGTGCTCAAAGCCAAAACTGCTTGGTTGAATGTATGCCTGTTGTTCTTTATTGTTATTTGCCTTCCGCCTTGCATCCTCATAAATTTTATTTTTGATCTTTTCCGCATCCATAAATATCAAGTCCTCATTTTAAAATTTGTATTTTGCTATTTCACCCGTTAATCGATCTGAGCAAATTAAGCAATGCATTACCAACTAGATTTTGAGGGGAAAGAACCTTCGCCATTTCAGATGCAATCGTTGATATGTCTACAGCAAGATCAATCAATGACTTTCCAATATTCTTCTCATCAAAAGCTTCTTCGTCTTTTCCAGAAATTTTGAACTGCTTCTTTAACAACTTAACAATTTCCTTTCGGGATTTTTCTGGTTCCATGGATATAATCAACGCAATATAATACTCAGCACGAATTTGCAGAATTTTACTATTAAGCTGTTTTTCAACAAATGCGCCTTGTTCTTCTATAAAGTTTTGTATTTCAAGGAAGAGATTTGGATCTGGAATATTTATTATGACCTTACCGGAACGTCTGTCATATCTGGCGTTATCGGTAAGTCTCGCAAGTGCAGCTTGCCACTTATATTCAATTGGATTTCTCAGTTGATTTCTTACCTTCAAATTTCGAACGCGCTGTTGCGTAATGCCAAGTTCGTGGCTGATTTTGTAATCTGAACATTTGCAGTAATCTATAGTACCATCCTCAAATCGACTCTGCTTTACCAGCTTTTCATAATAGATTTGAAACATCATCAATTCCATGTCGGCTTTTGAAAGCTGTCCAAAATTAGCCTCGTAAAACTGCGTAGCAATCTTATCAAATAGCTCAACTTTCTCCTTCATGGTAAACTCTATATATTTCATTATAAGTACCTTCTCTTATTCATTTCAGCGCCTTACATCTCTGATTTCTCGCATTGATTGCTGCGACTACCTCCTGTGCAGCCTTCTCCGCTCCGGCGGCGTTATCTGTCTTCACAAACGCCGCAAACTCCTCCATTTTGTCGCTGATTTGATTCTCCAGTCCAGCCAGTGCGCTGTCGGACATGGGGTCAGAATAGCGAGCGGCTTCATAGACCTTCTTCGTGGCGGCTTTGGTCTCGGCACCCTTTGCGCTGGCCATCAGGCTCTCAGCGCGGACAGTCAGCTCTTTGATGAACAGGGTCTTGCACTCCACCTTATCCTGCAGGTCGGACACTAGATCAGCGGCAGTCGTCGCCTTAACTGCCGCAATGGAATTGAACGCGAAAATCAGGGCGCAGACAACGATTCCGATCCAGTTGGGCAGATTCGGGATGGCCATGCAGAGTGTACCGATGATGATAGAAACAACTAGTGTAGAATAACTGATCTTAATGAGCGGCAGATGCAGGAACAGCTTCTCCTTTGTCTCTGATTTCAGCGCCGTAAGGGTACAAATCAGCTGACCAATGAAGGCCAGCATAATAACGACATAGCCCCCCCAGAAGGCTCCGCCAAACTTGCTCAGGCCACCAACTTCGGAGGGCGTGACAAATACGACCACACTGAAAAGGATAACCAGAATTGCCCAGATAACCACATAATTGCGAATCGTCTTTTTCATTTTCTTCACCTTTTCCCTTACATAATTTCGGCTAACAGCTTGGCCTTCATCTGTCCGAACTCCTCATCAGAGAGCAATCCAGCCTCTTTCATCATGTTCAGCTTGTCGATTTTCACCTTAAATGCCGCCATATCATCCGCTGGAGCCGCAGTCTGCACCGCAGAAGTCGTTTTAGTCGCCTCCAAAGCACCACTGACTGCATTGCCGACTACTCCTCCTACAGCGCCACCGACACCGGCCATCGTGCCAAGACCCACGCCCATATTGGTAAACTGGCCTACCGCTTCATTCTGAGCAACCTGCTCGGCCACGTCAAAGCCGCGCTCCTGTGCATAGGTGTAGCCCTCCTGAGCTCGTTTGGTGGCCTGCGCCTGAGAGTCGATGACCACCTTCTGCGCCGCCGTCTGGGCATGGATCAGCTCCGTCTGCTGTTGGAGCTTCGCTTCCGCAATGTCGGCATACTGACGGAAGTGCAGTTCTTTGAATTTCTCGTACTGCCGATCTCCGTCCGGCTTGACAATGGTGGTAACAAAGAACTGTTCCAGCGCTACACCGTAGTCTGCAAAGTCCGGAATCAGCAGTTTGTGAATGCTCTCAGAAAATGTGGTAAGGTGCTCATCAATCTCAAAAATGCTGATAGCGCTTGCCTTCATCACCTGAGCAATGTAGGTCTTAACGCGGGTCATAAGAAATGCCCGGAAGAAGTTCACAAGTTTTTGCTGACCCAGGAAGCTCTCTGTGCCTACCAGTTTCACTAACAGCTTTCGGCTGTCCGCCACTCGCAGGCTCATTTCGCCGCTGGCACCGATGGACAGCGGAAAGCCGTAGGTGGGCTCAATGTACTGTATCTTGCTGTCGGTTCCCCATTTGAGCGACATCTGTTCGGTCTTATTGATGAAATAAACCTCGCAGTGGAAGGGAGAGGTATCGCCTGTTGTCCGGTTCAGTAGTTTACCGATTCTGGGGATGTTCTCTGTTTCCAGCGTATAGCGCCCGGGACCAAACAAGTCCAAGGCCTGACCATTCATAAAGAAGATTGCTTCCTGCGATTCATGAACTACCAATTGGGTCAAGCTGTTAAAGTCCTCACAGGGGTGCTTCCAAATGAAAGTGCTGTTATCTCCCTCATATTTAATCAGTTCAGCAAATTTCCCCATAAGTAGCCGTCTCTCCTTTTCTTTTTGTTATGTATTTCTACAAATTGGTAATATGAACTCTATCGAAAGTATTTTCTCCCGCATACAAATCTATAATCAATATAAAAGTGAGCAGAGTCTTCAACCCTGCCCGTCTTATGTTATATGTCTTCGTTCGGAAGTTTACCGGATTTGAGGATATTCATCCATTTTATCAATGTAGATTTTCTCAGAATCATCCGTGACCGAACTTGAAATTCACCATTTTTCTTAATACCATCTTCTAAGGCAAACACAATGTCTTTTCCATTTTCATAGTCATACATAGCAAGCCTTCCATGCGCAAAAGCATTCCGAATATGATAGCAAATACTCAAGAATTCATTATACCGTCCTTTAAAAATTGCAATTCGTTCCTGACTCCTATCTTTATGAAAATTCTTCTTTAGGGATGCTTTTTCACAGGC
>JAQXRN010000004.1 GCA_029218545.1 Bacillota bacterium
AAAGAAGTCGTCTAAAATGACCTTATCTCAGCATTTAGATAAGCTAAAAAAAGAAATATCTGATTATCAGGCTGAAGACGCTGAAATGATTAACGAAGATTATAATTTGTACGATAATTTGGAGGAATCGGTTGCAAGCGATAATGTTACTATTGGCAATGTTTCGACTGGTAATGTTAAGAAAAAAGCTGACACGAAATCAATAATTTCTGTTTTATCCTTTGCAATTCTTGTTTTTTCAATTTTGACTACAATGTGTAGTACCTTTGATATTGATTATGACGACTCATATAATGAAGATGAGTATTACGAGGATCATATCACAAGGATAGCGGATCAATTAAATGATGAGTATCAATACTTGTTTGATGAAAATCCAAATACGGATATTGTCGAAGAATCATATTATACAGAAGATATTATCGATGCAGGTGATAGATTTACATATGAATACACAGACGGAGTTTACTATGACCTTGACCAGTGGATTATAGATCTTCAATGGGCTTATCCTGAGGAATTTCAAGGTGAATATACAGACACCGAGAGTGCACTTCATGACATATTTAAGCTCTACGGATTCCCTGAATATGCATATTTTTTAGGTGAGGTAAACTATTATACCGACGAACAGATACTCTCCTTCTTAGATTATGTGAACTTCCTGATCGATTATTATTACTAGCGATTTTTCAATATTGATGTAAAATTAACGCCTACCATACTGGAAGGCGTTGCTTTTTTGTTTGTATTTTCTCAAATCAATGTTCGGGGGTGCGGACGATTTCTTGGACCAGCTAAACTGCCAGACCGAGACCTCGTCTGCACCCCCATAGTACTCATATATCCTACCTCTGCTGAACCGGAACTGAAAAAAAGTTCATACCCAGCACTATACTGTAAACATTGACTGCATAACAGATTTGGCATCTTCATAGCCAAGTTGCATACGTTTAAATGCACCTTCAGCTGAGAAGTCTAGTGTACCTGTAATCATATCTCCCAAGTTTTCTGAGGGTCTTATCTCGGTGATAATCGCATTTGGATACTGTTCTTTGTCAATTACCGACTGCCGTCCTAAGTGAACAACTATAATATTTCGAGCTCCAGTTTCATAAACCGGCTTAACAGGCACATTATCTCCAAAGATAGGAACGCCCCCGTCACAGAGCTCAACACCATTAAAATCAACATTTTCAGAAATAATCGGCATTGCTGATGACGCTAAGAGAAGTTTGATAATATCTTCCTTTGAGTAATTATTTAATTTAAAACGCTCAATTCCAAGGCCCTGAGCGCGAACACATGTAACATAGCACTCAACATCTGTGTTTTGTAATTGTTCAAAATTGATACCCTCATTAATTAATTCTGTAAGGCTTTCTCTTGAGAATGAGTTTTCTCCCAATGAGCTTAAAAATTTATCTAAACCGTTATTTTCTCCACCTGTCTGTCCGGCAAATAATCCACCTAACAATAAAGGCAATGGTATGGTATTGCCGATTCCACTTGCATTAAGCCATTTCATTACATCTTCTGTTGTAATTTTTTTTGGTGAAACAAGCTTGTCCTTATCAATATTTAGCCAGACTTTTTCTGCTGTTTCATAATCACTACCGGCAAACAACGCTGCATTTAGGGCACCTATTGAAGTTCCTGAAATCACTTTGATATACTTATCAAAGCCTATTTCACGAAGGTATTTCCACACACCGATTTCATATGCACCTTTACCTCCACCACCTGCAAAAACTAATCCTATTCCATTCATTACTATTCAAACCATCCAACAGCTCTAATTGGTGAACCGTCCCCTTCCTGTATTTTTAGTGGAAAACAGCTAAACCAAAACAGTTCTTCTCCACACTGCTCAAGGTTAGCCAAATTTTCAATATTTACAATGTCAAGCTCTTTAAAAAGTTTTTTATGCCTGATTAAGGCTGTATCATCAATTGGATCAAGACCGATTACATCAAAACCTATGCCTTTATATCCACCGGACATTATTAATTTTAGCACCTGATCATCAACACAAGGATAATCTGCAAAATATTCCTCAGTTCCCCATCGCTTGTCCCATCCAAGGTTAAAGAGCAGGAAGTCAGCACCATATATCTTATCTCCATATGGAACAAGCTGCTCCATTGTAATGCTATCTCCTTCTTTTAAATCACGACAATCAATTACAAGCGCTTTGCCAATAAACTGGTCTATGGGCAGTTTATCAAGCGTAGTTCTATGACCATATAAGTGCGCCGGCGGGTCCATATGAGTTCCTGTATGTGTTGACATTTCAAGCAGTGTTTCCTTGAAACCGTCTATTTCATAAGTGTTGCTTACGGAAAGCCTTGGTTCCTTTGTACCCGGAAAAACCGGCATTCCATTTTTAATTGTATGGGTTAAATCAATGACTTTCATCTTATCTGTTTCCTTTCATGTGTTTCGCTCATATGTTTCATGTGTCGAATCAGCCACAGACAATTTCAACAGTACTACCACCGGATTTTGCCTTAGTAACCACAATCTGATTATCAATTCTTTCTTTCAGCTCTGAAACATGTGATATGATGCCCACAAGTCTGTTACCATCTGCCAGAGAGGTCAACGCATTTATCGCCTGCTGCAGACTTTCTCCATCAAGAGAACCAAATCCCTCATCTACAAACATTGAATCAAGCCTTATTCCTCCTGCAGATGACTGTATCTCATCGGAAAGACCAAGGGCAAGGGCTAATGACGCCTTGAAGGATTCTCCTCCGGATAAAGTTTTTACGCTTCTTCTAGTTCCATTATAGTGATCAATCACATCTAATTCAAGACCACTCTGACTTCTCATATTGGATGCTGAATCACTTCTTATTAAATCATACTGACCGTTTGTCATAATCATAAAGCGGCTATTTGCTCTTGAAATAATTCTGTCAAAATATGTTGTTTGAATATACGTTTCGAGCATCACTTTATCCTTACCGCTTATATTGCCGTTTGCAGTATTTGATAGAGCCTTTACCCATGTCCATTTCTTCTCTATTTCCAGTATTTCTGTGGACATTTTTTCAATGTTTTCTTTTGTCTTTTTGTTTTGTTCGATTCTGGCGAAAACATTATTCTGACCCTCTAATATCTCTTTCTTAATTGCCTTAGCTTCATTAAGCAATTCTTCGATTTGCCTCAAGTCTCCTTCAGGTTTTTTCTCAATAGCCTCCTTCATCTGGTCAATAGCTCCTGTAAGAGAACTAATTTGCTTTTCGCTATTGTTGTATTGCGTTTGGGCCTCAGTCAAAGCCTTTTTACCCATATCAATTTCTTTCTTTAGGGATGCAGCTGCATTTTCAGCATCTTTTTTAGAATTAAATAAAAGTTTATTTTCTAAAACTTCTATTTGTTCTTCATATTGCTTAGCATTTGTTTCTTCTGAAGATATGAGTTTTGTATTTGATAGAATTCTTTCCTGAAGAGATAGCAAAGCTTCCTCTTGTTTCGGAATTTTCTTCTCTAAATTAGCCTTTCTTATTAGTTCCTCGTCTATTTTCAGCCTTCTTTGGCTATTTTCATCAATGGTAGACATTATATTTACCGAAACTTTATTTAGGTAAACTTCAATATTTTCATATGGTTCTGTTAAATATTCAATTTCAAGTTTTTTTCTAAAAGACTTATCATAGGATTCAAATTCCGCCTTTAGAGCACTTGCCTTGTTACTATTAGCAGTCATAATACTCTGTGCCGCATCTGACTCTTCTTTCGCGGCTTTTACCGTTTCTTCTGTAGGCGCATCTTGAGCCAACCTTGCCTTATAAGGATGTTCCGTTGATCCACACACCGGACACGGCATACCGCTTTCAAGATTTGATGCCAAAACACCTGCCTGTTCGCTTAGGAAAGCTTCATTAAGAACCAAATATTTTTCATGTTTTGCTTTTGCATCATTGGCAGACTTAAGATATCTTTCTTGTGCATTTTTAAGCTGTATCTGCAGTTCTTTGACAATATTAATGTCATCAAGTAATCCTACGACTCTATCCTTTTCATCCTCCATTTTTTCTTTTTGCGTAATTAACATCTGTTTTCTTACGTCTAAATCCTTCTTTGATTCCAGCTCATTTTTTATGTCTATGATTAGCTGCTTATGCTTTTCTTCTTCTTTTTTATTACATTCCACATCGACCCGGGCCTTCTGTAAAGCTTTTCTTGATGCTTGAAACTTTACTTTTGCTGTTGATAACGCATCGTAATCCCCGTATTGGGCTTCGATTTCAGCTATCTTTTTAGTCTTTTCTTCATATTCAGGAGCCTTCGCTTTTTCTCTCTCAAAAGAAATTTTTGCCTGTTTCAGCGTTTCTTTAGCAGCCTCAAGAGACACTATACTATTATGGTATTTTTTTGATAGTTCTTCGTAATCTTTTAGAATTATCTTATTGTTATTCAAATCAGTCAGCTTTGATTCAATCTCTGCTGTCTGCTTCTTCAATTTCTCATCAATAGCTTCGTCCTCAGTTAAAATACCGCCTAAAAGTTCCAATACTTCCTCGATTGCCATTCCAACATTCTGTGCTCTATGGACTGAATCTGCATACATACTTAAAGAATCACACACTATGCCTGCTATATATTGCTCTATGCTCTGCTTAGCTCTGTCAAACTCCTTAGATAAGGCTGCTGCTTCCTCCTTGAGTTTATCCTGAAGAATCTGATAGTACCCGGTTTTAAAAATCTCACGAAAAATCTTCTGCCTGTCCTTAGTTTCAGCCAGTAGCAGCTTCAAAAAATCCCCCTGTGCAATCATTGCAATCTGAGAAAACTGATTCCTATCTACACCTATTATTTCTCTGATTTTCTCAGTAACTGCCTTTTCTTTAGTAATAACTGTTCCATCGGGCATAATAAGCTCTGCACTTGCATTTTGTTTTGTCTCACCATTTCCGCGCTTAGCAGGTCTCATGTATTCAGGGTTTCTTTTTATATGAAAAATCTGACCTTTATTTGCAAATTCAAGTTCAACCTCTGTAGGTGTTTCTGCATCTGCGTATTTGGAGCGAAGCATGGAATTCTCCCTTATGTCACCGCTGGCAGAACCATAAAGAGCAAAGCATATTGCATCAAAGATAGTTGTTTTGCCTGCACCTGTATCGCCTGTAATCAGATATAATCCCTTATTTCCCAGGCGAGTCATATCAATTTCTGTGATGCCGGCATAAGGCCCGAATGCTGAAATTTTCAATTTAATTGGTCTCATGAACTACTCACCCCATATTCTTTCTATTAAACTGCTTACAAAACGTGTCTGTTCTTCAGTCATGGCCTGATTATTCTGCTTTTCATAGAACTCTGCAAATAATTCAATAGGTTTTCTTTCCTCAATATTCTCCACCGGACCTAAATGCTGATTGGTCTTGGTGCGTTTATTATCATACTTAAGCTGCATTATATTTGGATATATCACTCTAAGCCTTCCAATAGCATCAGGAACATCTTCTTCATCTGTCAATACAATTTGAATATAGTCTTCGGTATTAGTGTTCTCATAATTAGCCCTATGAGTAATTTCGTTATAAGTTCCCCTTATTATTCTCATGTCACGCATTGGAACTAGGGGTTCAGTCTCTATAGTTACATTACCCTTCTCATTAAGGGTTACAATGGTAACAGATTTAACATGTGATACTTCAGAAAAAGAGTATTTCAAAGGAGTTCCACAATATCTGATAGTTTCTCTTTCTATCTGCTGCGGTCCATGAATATGACCAAGTGCAACATAGTCAAAATCACTCAATACAGAAGAATCCACATTATCACTGCCTCCAATGCTAATTTCTTCTGATTCACTGCGTTTAGCTCCTGTTACAAACTGATGGGTTATCAAAATATTACGGTTTTTGATATCAATCTCCATACTATCAATGGCTGTTTTTACTGCGTCAGTGTAATTTGAGATTTCAGCATCAGGAAAAAAACTTCTTACATGTGCAGGTTTAATAAAAGGAAGCATATAGATGTTCACCTGACCGTACTCATCTTCCTGAACATGTTTAACCACATGACCGGAATAAGCGGGACAAATGAAAATACCGCTTCTGTTCATTAGCTTGCTGCCAAAAGATAGTCTCTCTGCTGAATCATGATTACCACTTATTATATAAGTGCTGAGGTTTCTATCTGCCAAGCTGCATATAAAATCATTTAACAGATGCACAGCTTCTTCTGACGGCATGGTCTTATCATAGACATCCCCTGCGATAATAACTCCATCAGGCTTAACTCTGTCAATAATATCTAATATTTGATTTAGAATATAAATCTGATCTTCTATCATTGAAAACTCATTAACTCTTTTGCCGATATGTAAATCAGATAAATGTATAAATTTCATCAATTGTCTCCTCTGCATAATATAAGGATATATTTACACCTTAATTATACAGAACATCTGTTCTTGTGTCAATTTGAACAATGTTTAAATTAAAAAAAGTGTAACCTCAAAATATTGAGGTTACACCCTATTACCAAAATGCTTTATTAGCCACGTCTAAATGGTGGTGTTTTAAAGAATAGTCAAGTGTTGCTAAGAACATGTACTATTAAAGCAATGCAAGGTAATCTTCCAGAGCCTTCAGACTTTCTTTTAGCTTTTCAGGATCTCTGAAAGCTCCAAAGCCAACACGTAAAGTCTTAGGCATGTCGAAATAATCTCCAGGAACAGTAAGGATTTTTTCCTTTTCCATCATATCCTTTGCTAATGTTTCAGAATCAATGTCGTAATCATATTCAATCAGACAAGTTGTTCCGTGCGGCATAGCTGCAAGTTTGAGATGTGGCTGTTTTTCAACCCATTCTGCAACGATTTTTGTATTTGGATGAAGAATACTTCTAGATCTTGCCCAAACTTTTTCGTAATTTTCTAGTGCGATTGAAGCAACTAATTCATCAAAGATACCGCAGCAGATTGTATTATATGATCTTCTTGTCTTCATGATTTCATACATTTCAGGTTCACGGCAGATTAACCATCCGATACGAGTTCCTGCCATTGAGAACATCTTTGACATACTGCTAACAGAAATTGCTCTCTTATAACCATAGTCAAGAATTGAAGGCATGTATTCATCATCGCCGCCTCTGTACATTTCATCACAGAGAATCCATGTGTTATGCTTTTTAGCAATATCTACGATTTTCTGTAATTCATCGCCGCTCAGTGTACTACCGATTGGATTATTTGGATTTGTAAGGATGATCATCTTTGTATTGTCATCGCACAACTTATCCATTTCATCTAAGTCAAGCTTGTAGCCGTCTTCAGCCTTAAGCTGAACAATTCTTGTTTCAATTCCTAATCCTTTAGGAATATCATAATGCTGCTGATAAGAAGGTTTTACAACTACGCAGTTATCTCCATGTTCAAGAACTGCTGAAATTGAAAGGTCATTAGCACCGGTACCACCGATAACCATCATTACTTCTTCAGGCTTAAGATCTGCCTTTGGATAAAGACCCATAACAGCCTTTTTAACACGAGGAGAACCTGTAGCATCACCATGATGATAATGCAGGCTAAATGTTCTCATATCTTCAAGAAAAGCATCTAAGTCCTGTCCTGTTACTTCAAATAGTTCCTGCATATTCAATGCACTTACGCAGCTGGAACCTAAATTATACTTTGCTAATGAATCCATTGGATTCAGCCATTCTTCTACTCCAAACCATGCTAATTTCATAATTTTTTCCTCCTAATGTTACATTTCCATTTCAAATCCTATATTTGCTTCTTTTGCTTTACCTATGACAGCCTTTGCAGTTACAAGGTCTAAAATATATAAGCCTGTTGCATCAAACAATGTTATCTGGTCATCAGACTCTCTTCCTTTGATGGTTCCGGCAATTACATCACCAATTTCTCCTGCTATATCAGATTCTTTAATTACACCTTGCTGTAACGGAATCTCGATTTCGCCAACTCTTATGCATTGTGCCTTATCATCAGTAAATATTCTTGCACTGCCGGAAATAGCACTTTCAATTTCCTGCTTTGTCTCCATATCAGAACCTAAACAGCTTAAATGAGTACCAGGTTTTAACCATTCTTTCATAATAAGAGGTTTTCTCGAAGGTGTGATTGTAATAATGGCATCACTGTTTCTCACTGCTTCTTCGATAGAATCAGTAGCAACAAATTCAGCATTAACCTCCTCAAATTTAAAGTCGGTCTTTAACTGCTCAGCAATGTTAGCTACAAACTGCTGTGCAGCCTCAAAGCTCAACGGATCCACTACATATACCTTTTCAATTTCAGGTCTCAAAATTAATGTAGCTGCAATCTGGAAAGGTGCCTGCTTACCTGCTCCAAGAATCATAAGCGTTTTTGCATCCTTTCTAGCAAGCAAATCCACACCTAGAGCGCCTGCTGCACCGGTTCTCATGCAAGTAACATATGACGCGTCCATAATTCCAATAGGAATGCCTGTATTTGAATCATATACCATCATTATTCCGTTAAATGGTGGTAAGCCCTTTTCTCTGTTTCCGGGGAAATTATTGAGCATCTTTAATCCATGAAGTTGTTCTCCTTTGATATATCCTGAACGTATATCCATTGCACCATGTTCGTCTACAAATTCGTAGTTTACAAGGGGCCAGATAACAGCTTTACCATCTGATTTGAGCTTATAGACATTTCGAACTGCGTCAATTGTTTCTTTCATGTCTGCAACGCGTTTAACGTCTTCCCTTGTCAGTATTAAGTTACCCATATATTCTCCTTTCCTTCTTAAAAAATAGAAATAACTCGCCTTGTTCTTATGTTTTATTTATTTACCTTTATGGTTTTCCTTTATAGGTTTATTATAAAACTTTTTATTCTTTGTTCCAATTAGACTAAATCTAATTATTATCAGTCATTATTTAGAAAAAATATAAAAAGTCCCCCTCTTAATCTCTGATTTTCAGAATCAGTTCATAATTGGGGGAAATAATTTACCAGTCCTTTCCTCATATCAGTTGGTCAAGATATGGTCTGGCTTTATATACTCTTGTAAAAAAGAAAAGATTTCCTGTCGTCGTAATAGTATCGCTGCCTCCAAATAATTTATTAATCTTATCTATTCTGTATCGCACAGTATTTTTGTGCTGATGCAGCATTTCTGAAGTTTTTTCAATGTTACCTTTACACTGAACATAAGCTAAAAGAGTTTCGAGAAATGGTGTCCCGGTATGCTCAGCTTCAGAGATTGAATCCATAACTGTCTTAAAGAACAACTCAGTATACTCGCTTCTCATATTTCCAAATATTACGCTATCTACACCGATTTCATCAAAGCATTTAATTGGTTCATCTTCCAAAATGGCGGTTGTATTTGCAATAATCGCCGACTTAAACATTGCCTCTATGTGATTTCCATCATACATATTGCCAACTCCGATATGATAGTCCTTTAGTATTTTTTCCGTCTTTAAGTGGTGTTTAAGTTCAAATAAATAATCGACCATAGCTCTTTCAACTTCTTTTGAACCTGAAAGAATAAGAAATACACCTCTCTTATAAAGTGCAAAACCGTTGAAGATTCCTTTGCCTCCACCTATATTATTACATACATTGTTTAGGCAGTTTATTACGTCTCTGTACTGATTTGTCAGCTTTTCCGCAGGTAGAATTACCTTTGAATTATCGGAAATAAATAATGCCGCCATGCATCCTGTTTCAAAATATGGATTAATATTATACATTAATGCTTGTTTATCCTTATTTGACAGGTTAGAACTGCGTATTATCCTCTCAAGGATTCTCTCATTTACAGAATAGTTTCTGTCATTATCTATTTCGTTTTGGATTAATCGTGTCAGATCATTAATGTATGTACCGGAAAAGATAAAAATCGGCACAGCATGTGCCTCTGCATAGGCTCGCAGGTCATCTGAAATGTCGTTTACAAATACATTCTTTATTGCAATGCCTGCTATCTTATTGTTTATCAATACTTTCAAATATCTTTCAGCCTCGCGCAGGTTGTCCTTGAACATTGACAGGGTTGTGAACACTAAAATATCAGGGGGAAAATCCTTCTTAATCGCATCATCATCTTCCCAATCAAAAAATCCTGCACAAGAAACGGGATTATTAAGTCCATTTTCACCACATATCAACTTAAAAGATGAAAACTCTTTTTTTGATAACAACATCGATACTGTAATCATAACAATACACCCTCTATTCCTCTACAAAAAACTCCCTAATATCACCATTAAAATCAAGCTTTATATACTCGTTGTCATATTCAATAACTTTAACTTCAGTAATCATTGATGCAGTTTGGGACTGTGTATTAAATGTAATAATCTGCTGGTCAGAATCATAAGAATACGAATCTATCAGGTCGGAATCATTGACAGGCTCACCGCATGAGCAGTAATAACTTAACGAACCATCTGTATTGAAGCACAAATGCTCAATATCGACCTCCGTTTCTCTGGTCCACTCTACTCCCATAAAATCTTCATCATATTTTTTATCAGAATCATCGGTATTTGAGTTAGAAGCACATCCAGCAACTGCAAAAGTCAGGCAAAGAATAAATACTATCAAAAAAATTTTTTTATTTACAGAATTCACAATATTCATTTATTCCACACTCCTCACATTTTGGTTTTCGTGCATCGCAGCACTGTCTTCCGTGAAAAATAAGGCTGTGATGTGTTCTTGACCATCTTTCCTCAGGAATTCTATCCATAAGGGCATATTCTGTCTTTAATACATCCTTTTCACTAACTAAACCGATTCTGTTTGCCACACGGAAAACATGTGTATCCACAGCAATTCTCTGGTGACCGAATCCGACAGAAAGCACTACATTGGCAGTTTTTCTGCCAACTCCGGGTAAAGCTACAAGGGAATCATAATCATCAGGAACAACTCCTCTGTGATTTAGTACCAGGGCTTTTGCCATGCCTACAATGTTCTTCGCCTTGGTCTTATACATGCCGATTCTTCGAATGAGTTCTTCAACATCACTTATATCAGCATTTGCCAGTTCTTCAGGTGTTTTATATTTTTCAAAGAGAGCCGGAGTTATAAGGTTTACAGACTTGTCAGTTGTCTGAGCCGAAAGCGCAACAGCGACAATAAGCTGAAAAACATTATCATGAACCAGTGCACATTCTGCATCAGGATACATTTCTTCTAATTTGTCCAAAATTATCTTTATGTCTTCGTTTCTTACCACAAAAACCTCCAAGTATGATATACTAACTATATTATACAAGTTTTAAAGGGAGGAAACAACTATGGTAATAGATTTTGATAAAATTGAATTAAGCATTTTAGAACATTTTAAAGGTGGAGAAAAGGTTACAAAAGCCCACATGTTTGTCGACGATAATAATCGTATGCTAAAGGGTCTGCTTGAGCCCGGCGCTTCAATAGGACTTCACAAACATGAAGGAAGCAGTGAAATAATATATATTACAAGCGGCAAAGGCAAGGTACTCTTTCAGGGAGAAGATATTCCTTTGAAAGCAGGAGATGTCCACTATTGTCCTGAAGGATGCGAGCACAGCCTAATAAATGACAGCAATGGTAACTTAACCTTCTTTGCAGTCGTTCCAAATCACAAATAACAATTACTTATATAAATAGAAAAAACAGTTCCGATTGGGACTGTTTTTTCTAATTCAATATTGGAGTTTATTGTATGAAAAAAATTATTTGTGTAGCTTGCTTTTTAATGCTCCCATTCTTCTGTCAAGTTCCGAGCTGATTTCAGCACATCTCTGAAGTTCTTCCGCCATATCGTCAGTAAACTGGCTGTCCTTTTTATATCTCAGCTGATGCTCAAGAGCTGCCCATGAATCCATAGCAATGGTTCTAAGCTGAATCTCAACCTTCATCAACTTCTTTTCGTTAGCTAAAAATATAGGAACCTGTACTATTAAATGTAAGCTTCTATAACCGTTAGGTTTTGGGTTTTCTATGTAATCTTTCTTGTTGAGAAGAATAATATCATCCTGCTTTAGCAAAGCATCTGCAACCAGATATACATCCTCCGGAAAAGAACATATTACTCTTACACCTGCAACGTCATGCAAGTTTTCTTCAATAGAGCTTACAGTAAATGGTTTGTCCTGTTTATCCAGCTTACCCTTAATACTCTGGATTTTTTTAAGCCTGCTTTGAATACTGCTGATTGGATTTCTGTCATGCTGAAGTGAGAATTCCTCATTTAGTACTCTAAGTTTAGTTTCAATCTCCATAATGGCACATTTATAATACACCATCAGGTCATCAAAATTCTTTAAAATCGGTGCAGACAATTCCACGATACTTTCATTTATCAGCGAATCTATATCGTCTTTTCGTTCCTGACTCTTTTTTAAAAATCTTTCTAACATTATTACTATGTCCTTTCATGCTCTTATATTAGCACCTGAAGTATCCATTTTAGTGTGGATAAAATGGGTTTTATGTGAAAATATTTCCTTCAAATAACAATAAATTAATCAATCTTTGCAAGAGCCTGTTCAAAATCTTTAATTATATCATCAATTGATTCGAGGCCAACTGAAACTCTGATTAAAGATGGGCTGATTCCTGCAGCAAGCTGCTGTTCATCTGTCATCTGTCTGTGAGTTGTGCTTGCAGGATGCAATACACTTGTTCTGATATCCCCAACATGAACTACGATACTTGATAGTTCAAGATTTTCCAGGAATTTTTCACCTGCAGCTCTTCCGCCCTTTACACCGAAGGATAATACTGCGCCAGCTCCATTAGGAAGGTATTTCTTTCCTAAGTCATAGTACTTATCCCCTTCAAGTCCAGGATAAACGATGAAGTCAACCTTTGGATGATTCTTGAGATATTTTGCTAACGCCAAAGCATTTTCGGAATGTTTTTCCATTCTGATTGGAAGTGTCTGAAGGCCCTGATGAGTAAGATATGCGTTCATAGGAGCCATTGTACATCCGAAATCTCTTATCAGTACAGCTTTTAATCTTGTGCAGAATGCAGCATTACCAAACTTTTCATAGAAGTTTAAACCATGATAGCTTTCATCCGGCTGTGCAAGATTTGGGAACTTGTCGTTGGCTGCCCAATCAAAATTACCAGCTTCTACTACGCATCCACCTACACAGCTTGCATGTCCGTCCGCAAACTTTGTTGTAGACTGAATAACGATATTTGCACCATGTTCAATAGGTCTGCAAAGTGCAGGGCTGGCAAGAGTGTTATCCACAATAAGCGGAACGCCCATAATCTTAGCTGCTTCTGCAAATTTTTCGATATCCAATACGCTTAGAGCAGGGTTTCCTAAAGTTTCACCGAACAAAGCCTTTGTATTTGGCTTTGCAAGCTTAACAATTTCTTCAACAGAAATATCCTGATCTATGAATGTAGTCTCAATACCAAGTCTATTTAGAGAAACGCTCAGCAGATTGTATGTTCCTCCATAAATATTGGAGGCCGCAATGATATGATCACCTGCATTGCAGATATTCAAAAAAGTAATTAATGAAGCTGCCTGACCAGCAGAAGTTGCCATGCCTGCTGTACCACCTTCAAGAAGCGCCATCTTCTGTTCCAAAGCATCAACAGTTGGACTTCCAAGTCTTGTATACATGTGATTAGGGCTTTCTAAATCAAAAAGCTCTGCTACATCCTTTGCATTATAGTATCTGTATGTTGTGTTCTGTACGATAGGAAGCACCTGTGGCTGTCCGCTTTCTGCCTTATAAGTTCCGTGTACGCATTTTGTGTCAAAACCTTTGTTCTTAATCATAATTCAATTACCTCTTCTCGTCTTTACATTATTCTTTTACTTTTTAATGTCACAATAGAAATTTTATCATTTTTTTGTTGAAAGTCCAAGGTATTTTTAGGTTTTTTGGTAAAGATGTACAAAGGCTGTTCTTGACTGTAATTGCTGTTAAATGGTAAAATTGTATACGATTTATTTTCTATTAAAATGGGGGCAAAAGGAATGAACAATACGATAAGCCTTGACTTTTTAAGCAACGACTACAAAGACAAAAAAACTCCTGCACAACTTGCAGAAGAAGCCATAGAAATCGATATTATTACCGGTAAAATTCCTTCCGGAAAAAGAATCAATGAGCAAGATATATGCAGGCGTTTCAACATGAGCCGCACTCCTGTCAGGGAAATACTCAGAAGAATTGAAGGAAACGGTCTTGCCAAGTCAATACCAAACCGAGGTGTTTTTGCAGTTGGTATGACTCAGCAGGACGTTGATGATATTTTTTATCTTAAAACGCTTCTTGAAGTTCAATGTGTAAGATGGGCCATTGAACGTATAACATCCAATCAAATGGAACTTCTTGAAGAAACCTTTGATTTCATGCAGTTTTACACTATGAGCGGCGACTTGGACAAAATTCTTCGTATTAACAGCGGCTTTGATGCCATTATCTATAATGCGGCACATAATAAGGAATTGGAGCGACGCCTTAATAGATACAATTTTTTAATAAACTATGCCAACGCAGATGTAAAATATCCCCTAAACTACCTCCCAACCGTTTTGGAGGAGCACAGAGGCATATTTGATGCTTTCGTATCCAAAGATCCTGACAAAGGAGCCGAAGCAACAGAAATTCATCTGTATAAGACCATGCTTAGAAGAAAATAAAAGATGTTAACCGATTATTCCAAGGTGCTCAAGCAGGATTTTCACTCCGATGGCAATCAAAATAATTCCGCCGGCCAGAGTGGCCTTATCCTTGTACTGGGCACCAAATTTTTTGCCTATCAACACGCCTATTGCAGAAAGAACAAAGGTTGTAGTCGCAATTGTTCCTGCTGCACCAAAAATATTTACATGAAGGAAAGCCATTGAGATTCCTACTGCCAGTGCATCTATGCTGGTTGCGATTGCCAGAATAAAAATTTCCTTGATATCCAGCCTGTCAACTATACCATTTGTTTCTTCATCATCTTCGCCCTTTATTACGTCTAACACCATCTTTCCACCAATAAATAATAACAGTGAAAAGGCAACCCAGTGGTCAAAAGAAACTATGTAGTCCTGGAACTGAATTCCAAGGAAATATCCTGCAACAGGCATCAGTCCCTGGAACCCTCCAAAAAACAAAGCAATGATCAATATATTCTTAAAGCTGACTTTTCTCATAGAAAGGCCTTTGCAGACTGCTGCTGCAAAGGCATCCATTGATAAGCCTATTCCGATCATCAAAATCTCAAAATAGCTCATTTATTCTTCTCCCTGGTTTAATATTATTAACACTATTTAACACTGAACTCAAGCTTTTCATCGCCCTTATCAATAACAACAGTCTGACCATCAAAAACATCACATCTGATTATCATAGAGGCAATCTGAGTCTCTATATTCTTCTGCAGATAACGCTTAACCGGTCTCGCACCATAGTGAGCATCATATGCTTCATCGGCAATGAATTCTTTAGCTTCTTCTGTCAGCTCAAGCTTAATATCACGCTGTGCCAGCCTCTTTTCAAGGTCTTTTAGTGCAAGAGATATTATCTCAATAATCTGACCCTTTGTCAATGGACTGAACAGAATAATATCGTCTATTCTGTTTAAAAATTCAGGTCTGAAATAGTTCTTAAGCTGGCCTGTCACCCTTTCCTCTACTTCAGTCGGAATCATACCGTTATCCTGAGTATTTTCAATCAAATCCTGACTTCCTATATTGGATGTCATAATTATAATTGTATTCTTGAAGTCAACAGTTCTTCCCTGATTGTCAGTAAGACGTCCATCATCCAGAAGCTGAAGCAGTATATTAAACACATCAGGGTGTGCTTTTTCTATTTCGTCAAATAATATTACGCTGTAAGGTTTGCGACGAACGGCTTCAGTAAGCTGTCCACCTTCATCATAGCCTACATATCCCGGAGGCGCTCCCACAAGTCTGGACACAGAATGTTTTTCCATGTATTCAGACATGTCAATACGAATCATATTCTTTTCAGTATCGAATAGTGACTCTGACAGAGCTTTAGCCAGCTCTGTTTTACCTACTCCTGTAGGTCCAAGGAATATAAATGAACCTATCGGTCTCTTTTCATCCTTTAGACCTGCTCTGGCCCTTAAAATTGCCTCTGAGACAGCTTTTACACCTGAGTCCTGTCCGATTACTCTTTCATGGAGAATATCAGGCAATCTGAGGAGTTTATCCCTTTCTGTTTCAACAAGCTTTGATACAGGAATTCCAGTCCATCCCGAAATAACCTCCGCTATTTCTTCTTCTGTAACTTCTTCCTTTAAAAGTCGTTCTTCATTAGAATCGGCGGCTTTTGACTTTTCTTCTTCGAGTTTTTTCTCGAGTTGCGCAAGTGTTCCGTATTTCAACTGTGCAAGTCGTTCAAGATCATATTTTCTCTCTGCATCTTCAATCTGATGTTTAACATCTTCAATCTGCTGTTTTAATTCCTTTAGTTCGCTTATGCCTTTCTTTTCATTTTCCCACTGGGCACGCATAAGCGCATCTTCTTCTCTAAGCTCGGAAAGTTCTTTTTCTAAAGCTTCTAGACGAGCTTTTGAACCCTTGTCTGTTTCTTTGCTCAAAGCCTGTTTTTCAATTTCCAGCTGCATTATCTTTCTTGAAGTTTCATCAAGTTCCTGAGGCAAGCTGTCTATTTCAGTTCTTATGCGAGCTGCAGCTTCGTCCATTAAGTCTATTGCCTTATCAGGTAAAAATCTGTCGCTGATGTATCTGTCTGATAATGTTGCGCACGCAATAAGGGCACCATCAGTAATTCTCACGCCGTGATGAATTTCAAATCTCTCTTTTAATCCTCTTAGGATAGAAATTGTGTCCTCAACTGTTGGCTGATCTACTAAAACCTTCTGGAATCTTCTCTCAAGCGCCGCATCTTTTTCAATGTACTTGCGATACTCATCTAATGTTGTAGCACCAATGCAGTGCAGTTCTCCTCTGGCAAGCTTTGGCTTTAACAGATTGCCGGCATCCATTGAGCCTTCAGTTCTGCCAGCACCTACGATATTGTGAATTTCATCGATAAACAGGATAATTCTTCCTTCTGATTTTTCAACTTCATTCAATACTGCTTTAAGTCTTTCTTCGAACTCGCCTCTAAATTTAGCACCTGCGATCAAAGCCCCCATATCCAGTGCAAAAATAGTCTTATCCTTTAATCCTTCAGGCACATCACCGTTGAGTATTCTTTGAGCAAGTCCTTCTACAACTGCCGTCTTACCTACACCTGGTTCTCCTATCAGTACAGGATTATTTTTGGTTCTTCTGGAAAGAATCTGTATGGCATGTCTGATTTCTGAATCTCTGCCTATTACAGGGTCAAGTTTACCCTCTCTTGCCATTTCAACAAGATCTCTGCCGTACTTTGTCAATGCCTCATAATTATCTTCAGGATTCTGGCTTGTCACTCTCTGGTTACCCCTTACTTTAGAAAGTGCTGTTAAAAATCCTTCTTTAGTAATACCTAAAGTTTTCAGTATTCTGGAGCTTGCAGATTTACTGTCATCAAGAATTGCCATATACATATGCTCTACGCTTACGTATTCATCTTTAAACTGCTCTGCAATTTTCTCTGCATCCATCAATACTTTTGAAAACTGTCTTGAAGAGTACATATTGTCAGCGTTGCCTGAAACCTTAGGCATTCTGTCCAGCTCAGCCTGTACTGCACCAATAAGAGCATCTACATTTACATTATTATATTTTAAAAGCTTTGGAATTAGTCCATCCTTTTGTGTTAATAATGCCATGTGAAGATGTTCAACTTCCAATGTCTGATGGCCATTTGCAATAGCTATATTCTGTGATTCCATAATTGCACTTTGTGCATTCTGTGTGTATTTTTCGATGTTCATAAAATCACCCCTTTCAAACTTACAATGTAATCATACACCCAAAAAAATCATTTGTAAAGCATTTTTTAGCACTCAACTCAAAAGAGTGCTAACAATTTTCAAAAAATAAAAAACATTACTTCCAGAAGTATATCCAGAAGTAATGTCCATTAATCTTTACAGATATCTTACCCAAATAAACAATGTTGAAATTACCAGCACAACAACGCTTGCCGGTACCATAAATTTGCAATATCTGCCCCATGTTACAGGATAACCTGCTTTTGCCGCAACAGATGTACCTACTACATTTGCAGAAGCACCGATTGGAGTTGCGCTTCCACCGATATCAGTACCCATTGCTAGTGCCCATGAGAGAGTTTCAAGATCAACACCGTTTGCTGCTGCAAGTGTCTTAATAACAGGAATCATGGTTGCCGCAAAAGGAATGTTGTCAACAAAGGCGCTGGCAATACCTGAAACCCATATGATAATAGCGATCATAATCATGAGGTTGCCGCCGCTTATCTTGCCGATAAATTCTGCTATTAGTTCAAGAACGTGTGTCTGTTCAAGGCCACCTACCACGATAAACAAGCCCACAAAGAACAGAAGTGTCTTGTAATCAACGTGGTGTAAAACCCATTTAGCATGCTTGCCTGCTGCAATTAAAGTTATACCTCCGATAAATACACCTATGAAAGCAACTGTCAAGCCTGTCTGTGCGTGAGTAATAAGCATCACTACTGCAATTAAGAAGATAATTGTGCTCACAATAAACCCTTTTTTGTCCTCAATCATCTCTGAAGGATTAGGAAACTCACTAGGATTAATAGGTTCACTGCCTTCTTTTGGCTTTAGCTCATTTCTGAAAGCAAAATAAAAGAATATAAGTGTAAATATCATCGCTGCAAAGGCAATAATACCTGTGTTTGTAATAAAGTCAGCAAAAGAATATCCAAGTGCAGTACCTATTATAATATTAGGTGGGTCACCACACATAGTTGCGGAACCACCAAGGTTTGCACAGAAAACTTCTGCCAGAATCATCGGCACCGGATTAAACTTAAGTATCTGGGCCAATTCAACAGTAACTGCTGCTAAGAAAAGTATTACTGTTATACTGTCTATAAACATAGCCAGAACACCGGATAATAGCATGAACATAATTAGGATAGGAATAACCTTAAACTTTACTTTAGATGCTATGAACATGCATAACCATCTGAAGAAACCTGTTCTAGCCATTCCTTCTACCATTATCATCATCCCTGCAATAAAAATAATTGTAGGCCAGTTGATACCTGCAGTGTTTTCAGATGCTGTTCCTGCATGATACCAGAAATCCAGTGTGAAAATTGGTTTGAAATTGATAGTTTCGATGATTGCATCCATGTTGTGCATGCAGATACCGAACACTATTACCAGAGTTGCAAGACCACATAAAAGTGTAATCACATGCCTCTCTATCTTATCCATAATGATCAGTAAAAACATTATGATAAAAATAACTGCTGCTGCGATTTGAGAAATCATTTTCGCCTCCTGTAATGAATAAAAATTCCCACCATAGTATAATATCAAAAACAACATTTATTTTAAAGTATTAAAAAAGTGTTAAGATAATTCTTAACACTTTTTTAACCTATTCACTCGGTATAATCTTAACCGATTAACATACCCATAAACATTCCGTACAACGGATTAATAATTTTGTCTGTAATATTTAATACAATAAGAATCATAAGAATGAGCATACCATTGTCATACAATTTATAGTACCAGCTATGTTTGCTTAAATTGAAAAGTTGAGTAACAACTCCAAAACCATCAAGCGGTGGTACCGGCAGAAGATTAAAAATCATAAGGACAATATTGATACTTATCATGTAGTACATTACATAAACAGCAGCATTCCACAGACCTGCAAATCTTGAAAAAATATATAACACCGGCATATTCTTGAATATTAATGCTGCAATTACAGCAATTAAAAAATTAGTGGCAACCCCTGCAAGTGATACCAGAAGTTCGTCTCTTCTCCTGTTTTTATAATACAATGGATTAATTTCTACCGGT
>JAQXRN010000005.1 GCA_029218545.1 Bacillota bacterium
TATATGTGAAAGGACTGTTTTATTATGAAAACTCTTAATATATTGAAATTAGATGAGGAGGGCATCGTCGAAGATGTTCTTAGTACTAATCCGCGTCTAAAGGATTTGGGGATTGTAAAGGGAACCAGAGTAAGATGCCTGCTGAAAAGTCCATTAGGAGAACCTAAGGCATATCTTATTCGCGGTGCAGTCTTTGCGCTCAGGCGTGAGGACGCAGAAGGAATACTTATCAGTGAGCCATATAAGGAGACCGTTTATGAGTGAGCCTATTCCGACAATTGTTCTTGCAGGAAATCCTAATGTAGGCAAAAGTACCATATTTAATTGCCTCACAGGAATGCACCAGCATACTGGTAATTGGTCCGGAAAAACAGTTTCAAATGCTGAAGGAATATGGAGGTCACAGCATGGTGAAGTAAAGCTTGTTGATGCTCCGGGCTGCTACTCTTTAAATCCCTCATCTTTAGAAGAAGAGGTGGCAAGGGAACAAATTCTTGATGAAAACTGCTGGGGAATAATTATCGTTTGCGACGGAACTTGCCTTGAAAGAAATCTAATACTGGCGCTGCAGATTATTTCTCATCGAAAGGACGTTGTGCTTTGTATAAATCTTATGGATCAGGTAAGAAAAAAAGGTCTTGAAATAGATATTGCTAAACTTCAGGAGTTAGTAGGAGTAAAGGTAATTGCAACGGAAAGCACTAAAAAAAATGAACTGAAAAGAGAGCTTAACAGAGCAGCCTCAGAGCTCATAGAAAAAACCGGAGGAGAATTAAAGCAGGTGGCAAAGGTTGATTGCCATAGCCCGGAAGAAATAATAGAAAAGGCTGAACTTATAGCCCGAAAGGTTGTAAGGCAGGTTAAACCTGATAAAGACAGGACTTTGATAAGTGACAGGATTGTAACCAGTAGAATATGGAGCTTTCCGATAATGGCACTTGTACTTATGATTGTTTTATGGATTACCATGAAGGGGGCAAACTATCCTTCCGAAGTACTTTCAAATATACTGTTTTCTTTAGAAAACCCTCTGTATGAGGGGTTAATGGGGTTTGGCCTTCCGACAGAATTTTGTGAAATGATTTCTTTTGGAATGTATCGCGTCTTGGCATGGGTTGTTTCAGTGATGCTTCCTCCTATGGCCATTTTCTTTCCTTTATTTACATTGCTTGAGGATTGGGGATTTCTTCCGCGAATCGCATTTAATATGGACAGATGCTTTAAGTGCTGCAGAGCATGCGGCAAGCAGGCATTAATAATGTGCATGGGACTTGGTTGTAATGCATCGGCTGTGGTGGGATGCAGGATAATAGATTCCAAAAGAGAACGTTTGCTTGCAATGATTACAAATTCTCTTATGCCATGTAATGGCCGTTTTCCGATACTTATTGCACTTATTGCCATGTTCTTTGCTTCATCAGGAAGCCTGGTTTCAGCGGCATGGTTAACCGGGATAATCCTTTTAGGAATTATTGCAACAATGGTCGGAACGAAAGTTCTTTCAAAAACCTTGCTTAAAGGTATGCCTTCCTCTTTCGTGCTTGAACTTCCAGCCTACAGAAAACCGGAAATAACAAAGGTTATTGTAAGGTCAATCTTTGATAGAACGCTATTCGTCCTTGCCAGAGCCGCTTCTGTAGCAGCGCCCTGCGGAGCATTGATATGGATTTTATCTAATGTATACCTTGGAGATGAAACCATCATCAGCTATCTGACAGATCTTTTTAATCCTTTAGGTCAGCTCATTGGCCTTGATGGCGTGATACTGACCGCCTTTGTTCTTGGATTGCCGGCTAATGAAATTGTTCTGCCACTGATTATGATGATGTATATGGGGCAGGGGAGTCTGTCGGATGTAGGAAATTTAATGGCTTTCAAAGAACTTCTTTTAGCAAACGGCTGGACTGCTCTGACTGCAGTGAATATTTTGATTTTTACCTTGATGCACTGGCCATGTGCTACTACATTGCTTTCAATAAAAAAAGAAGCCGGAAGCATGAAATGGGTTGTTGTATCTGTTCTGACACCACTGATATTGGGTGTGGCCATATGTTTCATAACAAGCTTATTATATAGATTTTTCTTGTAAAAAGGTGTTAAGAGATGTAAAATTAAAATGTTAAGGACAAAAAAGGGGGTAAACATGAAGAAGAAAAATTTAATAATAATGAATCCATGTTCAGGTAAAAAAAGAGCAAATAAGCACCTGACAGATATTGTTAATCAATTTACTAAAAACGACTACATGTGCACTGTTCTTACGACAAGAAAACAGGGTGATGGAACTGTTTATGTAAAGGATTATGCAGAAGGTTATGATCTGATAACCTGCATTGGGGGAGATGGCACTTTTAATGAAGTAGCTGCAGGTCTATTGGAAAGTGGTCTGGATATTCCTATTGGATATATCCCTGCAGGAAGCACCAACGATTTTGCCAGCAGCCTGAACCTTTCTACAGGTATTCTCAATGCGGCTAAGGATATTATTGATGGCGAGCTGATTCCACTTGATTTAGGAAGCTTTAACGGAAGAACCTTCTCATATGTGGCATCCTTTGGGGCTTTTACACAGACTTCATACTCGACACCGCAGAATGTAAAAAACATGCTTGGGCATCTTGCATATGTTCTCGAAGGTGTAGCAAGCATTACATCCATTAAAAAAGAGCATTTAAGAGTTGAGGCAGACGGGAAGGTATACGAAGATGACTATATTTTCGGTGCTATAAGCAACTCTACATCGTTGGCAGGAATACTTACTCTTAATCCGGAGTATGTGGATATGTCAGATGGTAAATTTGAACTGCTTTTAGTTAAATGTCCAAAGAACCCTATTGATTTGACTGAAATCATTCATATGCTAACAACTCAGAATTATAATTCCGGAATGCTGACATTTATTAATGCCAAGGAGTTTACAATTCATGCAGATGGAGATATGCCATGGTCACTTGATGGAGAATATCAGGAAGGAAGCAAGGAAATCTTTATTAAAAACATGCATCATGCAGTAAAAATAAAGATTAACAAACAAACTGCTTAGGGTGAAACATATGACAGTTTTCTTGATTATAGCATTTTTATTTTTTATAGGTTCTCTCCTGGGATGGTGTTTAGAAGTACTGTACAGAAGATTTACACCTGCCAACAAGGGAAGACGCTGGATAAATCCCGGTTTCCTAATTGGGCCTTATCTTCCTTTATATGGCTTTGGCCTGATAGCTCTTTATCTGATGGCATCACTCGAAAAAACCTCGTTGATTGCGGAAGTTACTGTAGGAAGTAAATTACTTCTATTTGCAATAATGTCAGTCATCATGACTGCCATGGAATATGTGGCTGGGCTGATTTTTATTAAAGGAATGAATGTAAAGCTTTGGGATTATTCCAATGAGAAATTTAATCTTCAGGGTATAATCTGTCCGAAGTTCTCATTTTACTGGGCGATTCTTGGAGCAATTTATTATTTCCTTATACACCCATATGTTACAAATGCTTTGCTGTGGTTCTCGCAGAATATAGCATTTTCATTTGTTATAGGCATGTTCTATGGGTTCATTATCATTGACTTTGGTTATTCCATGGGTGTTATGGCGAAAATCAGAAAGTTTGCTGCTGAAAATGAAATTAAGGTTCGTTTGGAAGAACTTAAGATTCAGATTAGAGAAGATGCAGAGGAGCATATGCAAAAAGTACACTGGTTTATGCAATACAGATCTGAAATGCCTCTGTGGGACCA
>JAQXRN010000006.1 GCA_029218545.1 Bacillota bacterium
CCACTTGTTGCAAGAAGCAGCACTAAGCATACAGCCCATCAAGTGGTAGTTTCCATCAGCATGGTCAAATGAATGTAATGCATTGTATTCATCTACACCAAACTTCTTGCTTGATACAAAGAGAGTTCCTGATGTTCCCAGTGAAATGTTACATCTTCCTTCGCCTACAGTACCTGTTCCTACGGCTGCTGCAGCATTATCTCCCGCACCGGCAATAACCTTTACAGAATCACTTAAGCCAAGTTCTTCTGCAATATCCTTTTTCAGTGTTCCAACAATTTCATAGCTTTCAAATACTTTTGGAAGCATATCCTCTGAAATATCACATATCTCAATCATTTCCTTAGACCAGCAACGATTCTTTACATCCAACAGGAGCATACCTGAAGCATCTGAAACATCTGTGCAGAACGTACCGGAAAGCTTATATGCCAAGTAGTCTTTAGGAAGCATAATCTTTGCAACTCTTGCAAAGTTCTCTGGTTCATTAGCCTTCATCCATAAGATTTTAGGGGCAGTGAATCCGGCAAATGCAATGTTTGCAGTATATTCAGACAGTTTATCTTTTCCGATTACTTCATTGAGATATTCTGTTTCTCTTTGACTTCTTCCGTCATTCCAAAGAATTGCCGGGCGGATGACAGAGTCATCTTCATCCAAAGTTACGAGCCCATGCATTTGTCCGCCAAAACTGATTCCTGCAACATCTGATTTGTCTACTTCCGCAACTAACTCCTTGATTCCTTCCATCGTCTGTGCAAACCAGTCTTCCGGGCTCTGCTCTGACCATCCCGGATGCGGAAAATACAAAGGATATTCTTTGGATACGATGTTTTTGATTTGTCCTTCTGCGTCCATAAGCAAAAGTTTTACTGCAGATGTTCCAAGGTCCACACCTATATATAGCATATTAATCCTCCTGGAAATCTCTTTTCTTAGATCTTAATTACAGCCTTAACAAGGTCTGTCTTATTATTAATTGCTTCTTCAAAAGCTTCCTGAATGTTTTCAAGTTCAAACTCATGAGTTACGATGCCGTTTACATCAATTGCACCTGCTGCAACAGCTTCTATTGCTTTTGGATAGATGTTTCTGTAGCGGAATACGGATTTGATCTCTGCTTCTTTATCCATGATCTGAGCAAAGTTGTAATTAATTTCTTCCTGTGCAGAAAGACCAACAAGAGTAATAGTTCCGCCTCTCTTTACTGCAAATGCTGTCTGTGCAATTGTAACCGGAGAACCAGCTGTTTCAAATACTTTATCTGCACCTTTTCCGTCTGTTAATCTTGCAATTTCTTCAAGGGCATCGACTTCTTTACTGTTAATTACATGTGTTGCACCTAATTCTTTTGCCTTTTCAAGACGTGCATCTACAATATCAGCAACTATGATGTTTCCTGCACCATGTGCCTTACAAGCAAGAAGAGTTACAAGGCCAATACATCCGGCACCAAGAATTACTACGCTTTCGCCAACCTTAACATCGCCCTGATTTGCCGCATGGAATCCAACAGATAAAGGTTCAATTAAACATCCTTCTTTTGTTGTCATGTTTTCCGGCAGTTTGAAGCACATGTTTTCCGGGAAAGCAATATATTCTTCATAACATCCCTGTACCGGAGGAGTTGCAAGGAATACTACATCCGGGCAAAGATTGTATTTTCCTGCCTTACAGAATTCACACTGTCCACAAGTAATTCCCGGTTCAAGAGCTACCTTGTCGCCAACTTTTAATGTTGTTACTCCTGGGCCAACCTCAGCAACAACACCGGCACACTCATGCCCAAGCATATAGTCTTCTTCCAGGTTTACTTTGTATGCCCCACAATTACCATGATGGAAATAATGAACGTCAGATCCGCAAATTCCAACATATTCGAGTTTTACAAGAACTTCTTTTTCACCTACTTGTGGAACTTCAATTTCTTTAATAATCATTTTATCTGTGCCTCTCATGAAAGCACCTTTTTGCATCTTCATTTCTTATATCTCCTTTTTTTAAATAAGCCCAGCAGGAGAACCTGCTGGGCATACTTTTTTAATAAGAATGACTAAACAATTAACTCATTGTTAGATTATTCTTTAATTTCACCGTTTTCAACATACATCTTGATGTAGTCTGCAACATTGTCCTTGTTGATTTCAGGTGCATCAACGAAGTCTGCAACTTCTGTTGCTTCAATTTCGCCTGAAAGGATTTTTGCTGCATAATCCATGTTCATCTTAGCGATGTCATTTGCTCCCTGAAGAGCTGTACATGTAAGAAGTCCGTCTCTGATTAACAGACATCCCTGAGCAGTTCCATCAACACCGTAAGCATAGAATGTTGTTGAACCGTCTGCCTTAACATATTCTTTGTTATCTTTAATTGCTTCGATTGCACCAGCTGCCATATTGTCATTCATAGCAATGATAGCATCGATGTGTGTACCCTTCTGTACCCATGCTTCCATAAGTGTAAGTGCTTCATCACTGTTCCAGTTAGCAAAATCTTCACCAACGATCTTTACGTCAGGACGCTGGCTAAAGAAGTATGTATCCCATGCTTCTCTTCTCTTGTCGGCGTGATAGTTTCCGGAAGGTCCCTTTAATACTACTACATTAGCATTTTTAGGAATTTCGTTTACAGCACGTTTTGCACCAACTGCTGCCTGTTCTACAGGATCTGCATCGACTGTACCGGTTCCTTCCATAATTGCTGTACTGTCAGAACCATCGAAGTCACCCTGGTGAGTTGTTGGGTTTGTTGTGATTACTGGGATGCCTGCATCTAATAGCTTCTTAATGTAAGGAGCCTGTGCTGCATTGTTGTTGGACTGTACGATTACAAGGTCATATCCCTTTGTAATGCAATCTTCTAATAATGCGTTTTCCTTGTCATCATCACCTTCGCCGCTTACACAGTCTAATGTGAAGATATCCTTATACTGTTCTGCATTCTTCTTCATTTCACTTGTTAGCCATGCTGCGAAAGTATCTGCACTTGCACGAGCTACGAAGCATACTTTTTTAGGTGCATCTGCATCATTGCCGCCGCCTCCGCAAGCTGCTAATGAGAATACCATTACCAGGCATAGCAATACCGCCAAAATCTTTTTCATAATCCTTCCT
>JAQXRN010000007.1 GCA_029218545.1 Bacillota bacterium
CCTGGTAACTCTAAAAGAAGGTCGCTACCATCAGATTAAGAGAATGTTCGGCTGCTTTGGAGCAAAAGTAGTTGAGCTCCACCGCATTGCAATGGGCAATCTGATGCTACCCGAAGATTTAAAAGAAGGCTGCGTAAGAGAACTAACAGAGGATGAATTAAAGCTGCTGCAACAGTTGTAGCTCGCTGTAAACTCATCCTCCGGATAATTAGACTCCCACCATAATTAAACTCTCACCTTAAACATGCCGTGCTGACTGCAGTAAGCGTAGATATATCCATGTCCCTTAAAGTTGAACCAGCATTCCGCTTCACTTTCAGGGTACAGCTTTCTGAATACAACAGATCCGTCAGACACGTACATCATAAATGAAATATAGTGCTGCTTTGTCATTGGATGGTCCATTCTTGCATAATACTGACCATCCTTTTTTTCTACCTCAATGCAATGCTTTGAGTCAGGCTCTTCTGCCTCCAATACAGGCAAAGTTATACCGCAGCAGCTTATAACTGCCTCCCCTGTTGTTCTGATAACGTTTCCGCATATTGGGCACACATATACCTTGGAGCGCTTCATATTACTTGAAACATTTCTGTTGGTCACATGTTCACCCGCAAAAAGTTCGATTACGGAAATGTTCAGCGCATTGGCCAGAGGCTCTATAAGGGAAATGTCCGGAAGTCCCTTGCCGGTTTCCCACTTTGAAACTGCCTTGTCAGTTACGCCAATATTTTCCGCAAGCTGACCTTGGGTTAGATTCTGTTTTTCTCTGAGACTTTTTATAGTTGTTCCTGTTACATAATTGTTCATGATTTTCCCCTTCCTTTCGAAGCTTCCTTTGGAAACTTCCCTTCGAAGAAAGAATAACATCTGATGCCGGCGGAACTCAACCTACGCTTCGTAGAGCGCTTCTTGAGGCGGTCTGCCGCCTACTCCTCGTCCTCACCAAGGCTGATGTCGATTCCATTGACTGTAATGCCTTCGCTTACAGGAATCAGAAGATATTCCACCCCATCGATTACCCTAGTCTTAATTGAGTACGCATATTCAGGCGAAGCGATAACCTTAATCTCCGGTGTCACCATCTCAAACTTCTTAGTTTCCATAAGATTTGCAGGGTTTAATACTCCGGAGTTTCCGAACTCCTCCTCACAGGCATTACTGAAGGAATTAATATTTTCATCGGGAACACCGCTTTTGCGAAGAATATCTGTTACATCCTCAACACATATTTCAGGCAGTTCAATTTCCTTGGCTTCCTTGTGCATCTCAAGTCTTTCACGAATTTCCTCATGAACAGCCTGAACCACCTCAAGGCTGCAATATTCACCCAGTGCCTCTGTCAGTGCGCCTGAAAATGCATTTTTCTGAGCACCCGGCGACATAAGTTCTCCTTCTAAGTTAAATATAGCCTTAATAAACTCATCGTGGATTTCAGAAGTGTTTCTGCTGTAATAAAGGGCATTATGTATATTGGCACTTCGATTGTCAAAGGCAGGGAACATGAACCCTATCTCAGGATTTCCAATTACATGACCTGTCGAAGCATTGCGGAAGGCCTTTTCCTCAGAACGATATCTTAAGGCAGCCTTTGCGTCCTTAACGGGGCATATGCCGCATACTATGTAATCAAAGACTTCACTTGAGCCCTCATCGAATATTTCATCATCACCGCCCTTATATGGCACGTCATAGGAGTCTGCTCCAAGCAGAATTACATAGCTTTCATCTCCAAAGTCGATATTTTCTATAACTCTGTCATAAAAGAGCTTTCGCATGTTTTCATCTTTCAGTTGAGACTTTCTCAAAGCCTGAAGGAGTCTGTGCTCGTCGCTATTCTCAACCTGCTTCATGCTGAAAGCAATGTCGAGAAGATTCCTTCCCAAGGTGCCTGAAATGGACTTTTTGAGCACCTTAAGGTACATTTCTGCCTCCTCCTGCTCCATAAGTCCAACTGACATATCTATATCTGCGACGATTTCTCTGGCAGCATTGACATAGCAGCCGTATATGTGGCTGATGTTAGCGCTTTCCAAAGAAAAACGTCTGCGAATTTCTCTTAATTCTCTCTGATTCATGGATTATACCTAAAGTTTAATTCCTTTCTCAAAATTATCGAAGCTGAAGTTTTTAAGAAGCATGAAGCTTCCCATAGCTGTCGCACAGACAACTCCCGTTTCTGTATCGATTGCCTTGCCGGTGCATCTTGCCATGTTTTTGCCTATGTGGGTATATTGAAGCTGAATGGAATACTGCTTGCCTGTCATCGGCTTCACGAAGCTTACAGAAATGTCTGTAGTTGTCACAAAACGCTCTGTCAGTGCAACACTGCCGATACCCATGGTAGTATCAAAGAGGGAACAGATTATTCCTCCATGTACTCCGTTGTAGGGGTTCAGAGCCCATTCTGACACATCATAAAGAAATTCTGCAAAGCTTTCCTTTCTTGAGCAGTCCTTAATCTTCAAGTCCAGCATGGCATTGAGCCTGCCCGGTTGAAGGCTGTTCACATCAATTACTTTCTGTATCTTGTCAAATAACTCTTTATCCTTCATCTCTATCTCCATTTAAGTGTAAAATATTCTACTGCAAAAATCACCGCAACACCTACCAGCACGCTGAGAAGCACATAGCAGAAGGAAACAAAGATATTTCCATCCTTTATTAAATCTGCCGTCTCAAGGGCAAAGGTTGAAAAGGTGGTAAATCCACCGCAGACCCCGACCTTTAAAAACAGCAGAAGCTGCGGGTTAAGTGAATCGCTTCTTGCTGCAAGAGCCGCAATTATTCCAATTGCAATGCATCCTGCCACATTTATTCCAAAGGTCTTTATTGGGAATGTCCAAGGTTCATTAAGGGGAATAAGACCTATAAGGTACCTTAGAACCGCACCCACAAAGCCTCCAAGTCCAACAGCTATAACATTTATCATATTTTTTCAATCTCCATATTCTTTGGTAAGACAAGGTTGAGAACTATTGATACTATAAATACCACCGCTACAACATTGTCTGCAAATACTGTCTGTACTATGTCAGGGAATACTGCCCATAAATCTATTTCGCTGGCAGCAGTGAAGCCAACGCCCACAGAAAGAGATAACGCCGCAATTGTAATATTCCTCTGGGTAAAGCCTGCCTTTGCAACCATTTCCATACCTGAAACCATAATGGTACCGAACATCATGATGGTGCATCCGCCAAGTACAGGTTCAGGAAGAGAAGCAAAGAAGTTTCCGATTGGAGGAAGCAGCCCTGCCAGAATCATGCAGCCCGCACCTGTCGCTATGGTAAATCTGTTTACAACCTTTGTCATGTTTACAAGACCCACATTCTGTGAGAATGAGGTTACAGGCGGGCATCCAAACAATGCGGAAATGGCAGAAGCAAATCCGTCGCATGCCAGAGAGCCTGATATTTCTTCTGAAGTTATCTCCCTATCAAGACCTCCTGAAACCATGGCAGTTGTATCACCTATGGTTTCTGCCGCGGAAACAAGGAAAATAATTGCTACGGAGAAAATCACCCCTGCATCAAACTCAGGTTTGAAAGGCATGAAGTGAGGCAGCGAAAGGAGACCTTCCGAGAAAATAACGGACAAATCCACCTTTCCCATAAAAATCGCCACTATGTATCCGAAAATCAGGCCGATAAGTACAGAAAGCTGCTTCAGATATCCCTTGGTGAAAATGTTCCAGAGAAGACATGCTGCCAAAGTTATAGTTCCCAGCATTAGATTTTCCGCTGAGCCAAAGTCAGGCGCATAGCCGCCTCCAAAGGATCTTGCACCCACCGAAAACAGAGAGTAACCAATAGCTGTTACAACAGAAGCCGCAACGATTGGTGCGATAATTCTTCTCCAATATTTAGCAAAAAGTCCGATAAATCCTTCAAATATACCACCGATGATTACAGCACCTATTACAACAGGATATCCCTGATTTGCGGCTGCAACGCTTAGCACACCTACAAAGGTAAAGCTTACTCCCATGACAATAGGAAGTCTTGAACCTATTTTCCATACTGAAAAAAGCTGAATAAGCGTTGCTATTCCGGCAACGAACATGGCATTCTGCAGCAGCATTGCAATCTCTGCCTGAGGCAGTCCTCCCGCTGCGGCAATAATGGTGATAGGTGTAAGGTTTGCCACGAACATGGCAAGAATGTGCTGCAGCCCAAAAGGAATGGCCTTCAAAACCGGTACTCTTCCGTCTAAGCTGTAAATATTATTAATACTGCAATTTTCTTTCGCGTTCACTGTTTCGTCTCCTTATTTATTGCATAACTACATTTTTATTGCATAACTACATTGCATATCTCTATTTTTCACTTAACTCCTGAAGCTGGGTGCAAAGCTTATCTACAGCCTCAAAGTCGTTTTTCTTAAAGGCTGAAGTAATGTTTGCCTCAAGCTCCTGCTTTTTCTTGTCCATTTCAAGATATTTGCTATCAAAGTATTTGTCGTAGACCATCTTGCGGAAAGTCCTTGTTCTTACTCTTCTTACAGTGCTGTCCTCCACATAAAGCACATAATCAGCACAATTTGCCGCAAGATAGAAGTCATGGGTTACCATGAGGACCGTTCCCTTGTATTCATCGATTGCCTTTTCCAGAGCAATCTGTGCATAAAGGTCCAAGTGGCTGGTAGGCTCGTCCAGAATCAGAAATTCAGCATCTGAGGATGCTATTATTGCAATCTGTAAGAGATTCTGCTCTCCTCCGGAAAGCTCTGAAACCTTCTGGTCTACCATATCTCCGCCAAGGCAGTAGCCTGCAAGGTATTCTCTTATGCTTTCCTTGGCACCAAAGCCGGCATCCTGCATAACCTGATATACGGTTCTGTCCCCATCTTCAAGGTCTCCCTGAAGCTGTGATAAGCAGGCATATTTTATATTTTCATCCATATGGATTGCAGGATTGTCCTTTGTCAGAATGTCCTTTATGAGAGAGGTCTTTCCTGTTCCGTTTTTGCCTGCAATGGCAACCTTTTCTCCCTCAAGCACCTCAAAACTTACATTTTGGAGAAGCTCCTTGTCAAAGGATACCTGATAATCAGAAACCTTTAGAACCACTTTCTTCTCTTCTTCAGCGCAATTTTCGTCTATTAGCCTTTCTTTCTCAACTAAAGGTAACATAATGTCAGGCTCGGGGACATCAATAAAAGGTGCCTTAATCTGCCTTGCAATAAGCCTCTCAAGCTGTGACTGCTTAGCGTTTACAGACTTGCCAATTGCCGGATTAACCAGAATTGTCGCCCTCTTACGAAGGATTTCAACCATCTTTTCCGTACGCTCAATTTCCTCCTGCTCCTCGATACTCTGAAGCTTAAGTCTAAGCTTTTCTTCAAATAGTGAAAGGCGATATTCGGTGTAATTACCCTCGAACTCCTGAAGCTCACCGTTTTCAAGGTGCAGAATCTTGTTAAAGCAGTGGTTAAGCAGATATCTGTTATGGGTCACCACCAGAATCGTGCCCTTATACTCGTTGATCAGCTTGCAAAGACCGTTGAGATTGGCAAAGTCAAGAAAAACATCAGGTTCATCAAGCACCAGCAGATTTGGTGAAAGAAGCATTTCCTTAATAATCTGCAGTAGTTTGTACTCGCCGCCGCTTATCTGTGAAAGCTTTGTTTCCTCCAAATCCTTCATGCCTGCAATGCTGAGCTGTTTTCTGATATTGCTTTCATAGTTATCGCCATCCATAGCCTCATTTAAGTCAAGAAGGTTCTGGTACTTTTCAAAAGCTGCTTCCATGTCCTCTGCCACAGCCATTTCCTCACATACTATGGCGATTTCCTGCTGAAGCTTAAGAAATCTTTCGCTTAAGAACTCGAAAACGCTGCATTCTCTGGCCTTATCTCTAACGCTGAACTGGCTGGCATAGCCTATTCTGCAGCTGTCATCCTTTATTATCTTGCCGTCATAGAGATACTTTTCTGTATCTATTATCATGTCCACCAGAGTAGACTTGCCGCAGCCGTTGCTTCCGATAAGTGCACAATGCTGTCCCGTCTCCAAAGTGAACGAAATATCCTTAAATAAATCTTTCGCAGGAAAACCATAGGATAGTTTTTCTACTCGAATCATGTCTGATCTCCTTTTTTAAATCCATCTAAATTATTTCCTTGTTGAAATGGCCTCTCGTATCAGTTTCCTGATTAAACAGAGACTTGCTCAATGAACCTCCTAGTTTCTTCATTGCAGCCTGAGCAACGCGAGCCACTTCTTCCCCAGACTCTATTGTAAAATTCAGTCTGAATGCTTCAACACCTGTTATATTAGGCATTTCATCAAGAAGGTTCAGAATCTTGCCGTTAAGTATGGTGGTTGTGCAATCATCATGAGAAATAATTGGGAAGGAACCATATTCATCCCTCAGCTCATAAGATTTTGTCTTACAAATACCGCATTGACCCATCTTCTTTAGTGGGCAGTACTTTGTGAACAACAGAGGTGCACGTCCGTATACCACCATTTCCAATGCAGGATATCCGTCATTTTGAGCATGATATGCCTCAATGAGCTGACCGATTTGCCTTTTGTTCAACTCATAAGACAAGGTAACTCTCTTAGCACCAAGCTTATGAAGCTGGTAACAGCTTGAAGCATTGACAACATTCAGCGAATAGTCCGTAACGAAAGGATTGGAATCCCTGTAATGATAAATTCCACCATAGCCTCCGATGAGAAGCTCGCCTTCTCTGTGGTCATATTCAATCTGATTTCTTCTGATAATATTATCAAAGTAGATTTCCTTTATTCCGGCGCGCTTTGCCGCCTGGTACTGTTCTTCGGTTCTTACAGTTGCCGTAATATATGGTGCCTTAGGTTCAAAGGAAATCTTCTCCTTGGAATCAGGCTCCCAAACGTTCCTCTGCTTGCTGCCCAACTTTAAATCGTATAGTCTCTGTACGATTTCTCTTCTGGCACTGTTTAACAATTTTACGGGAATAAACGCATTGTATTCCTCAAACTCTACATCCTTCAGAGTAAATACCGTATCGTTGAGCTTTGAAAGCTGCTTAACCACCTGCTCCTTGGAAGTAGGATTATTTATTGCTTCTCCCAGAATTTCCTCACTTTCGTACAGATAGTGACATCCTAATCCTTCTGCATCTATTACCAGCTTGGAACCGGGATAAGCGTAAACCTTCAGTTCCAGCGGGAAGCGCCTGAACTCCTTGTCCAGATTGTTTTCAAGCTCCTTATAGTAAAGGTAATCCTTGGTCTTGTATACCACATCACCTGCGGAAAGTCTTTCCTTAATCTTGATATAGCACACATCGTCAGCCTTGTTGATAAGGTTGCCTGACTTGTCGTATAGTCTGACCACAGAAAGGTTTACATCCTCGTTTTCGTGGTCGATTCTTATAATATCGTTCTGGTTTATGGTCTTAGTCAGGGAAATTTCGTACATGCCGCCTGTATATCTTGTAACCCTGCCTATTTCATAACCGAAATTGTTTGGTTTCTGAATGTTTGCAATGTCCTTTGGATCCTCGTTAAACAGATATCCCTTGGTAAAGGTACGGTTAAAGGTCTTGCAGAGATTCTCCTTGTCCCCCTCCTGCAGCTTCCCATCAAGGGCCGCTCTGTACTTGGAAACAACATTGGCAACATATTCAGGTTCCTTCATTCTGCCTTCTATCTTCAGAGAGTCTATGTCCTTCAAATCATCGATATAGTCTATGGTATTCAGATCCTTTGTGGAAAGCATATAGTGCTTGCCCAGGGATGTATTTGTTGTAGTATCAACCAGCTCGTAAGGCTTGCGGCAGGAGCCGACACATCTGCCTCTGTTGCCGCTTCTGTACCCGATTAGTCCGGACATGAGGCAGTTACCGGAATAAGATACACAAAGAGCCCCGTGCACGAAAATTTCCAGCGGAATTTTGGCTATTTTTTTAATTTCCTTTACCTTTTCTATAGGAACCTCTCTCGAAAGTACCACGCGCTTTGCACCCAGCTCCTTAAAGAGAAGAGTTCCTTC
The DNA here is from genome assembly GCA_029218545.1 of Bacillota bacterium. GTDB lineage: Bacteria > Bacillota > Clostridia > Peptostreptococcales > Anaerovoracaceae > Fimisoma. The sequence continues at coordinate 7,989 of JAQXRN010000007.1, forward strand.
TAAGTCATCTATGCCCATCTGAGTTGAGCAGTGAGCCTCCATATCAGGAAAGCACGCAACGATGTGGTCAAATACGGCCAAATCCTGAACGATGACGCCATCTACACCTGCCTCATTAAGCAGATGAAGCTGCTCCTTCATATCAGGTATTTCTTCCTCAAAGACTATTGTGTTCATGGTTACATAGACCAATACATCTCGAATATGCGCATATTCCACAGCTTCCTTTAAAAGCTCATAATCAAAATTGTCCGAATAGGCACGGGCACCAAACTTCTGCATACCCAGATATACGGCATCGCAGCCATTGGATATTGCCGCTTTGAGAGCCTCCATGTTTCCAGCGGGAGCTAATAACTCAGTCATGATTCCTCCTGTTAAATCCAAATTATATTTTAAACAACCTTCTATTATCTTTTTAGCATAATCTTTATTATAACATTTTTAGAGGGTGCTTCGCCACATACTTATAGGCGTAACTTAAAAAAATAGCAAAACTGTATACAAATCACGCTAAAACGCTTATTATTTTGATAATTTCGGCAAATTGTATATATTAAAATAATAATTTTTGTCTATTTATAGATATACAAATCTGCAATATAATCTTGATATATCTAAAAAGGAGGAAGAAAAATGACTTCAAATAAAACAAAAGACTTAGTATTAACAGCACTTATGGCAGCACTTATTTTCGTTGCCACTTATCTTATTCGTATTCCTAACCCTGCGACAGGCGGCTACAGCCATCTTGGTGACTGTATGATTTTCCTTACTGTGGTACTTCTGGGCAGAAGAAACGGTGCAATAGCAGCAGGTCTTGGCGGAGCACTTTCCGACTTTCTAGCAGGTGCACCTGCATGGATTCTGCCAACACTTGTAATCAAATATATAATGGCCTTTATCATGGGTACAGTAATTAAAAAGAATCCTGAAAGCAGAAAACTCCAGCTTGCAGGAGCAGTTTTAGGTGGTGCCTTCCAGATTTTCGCATATACAATGGTTAAAGTATTCCTGTTTGGAGGAGCTGTTGCAATCGCCTCACTTCCAAATGTCACTATTCAGACTACATTCGGCATTGTAATATTCTTTGTACTATATCAGGCATTCTCCGGCACACTGTTAAAACTATTTAAGAAAAGCAAGGAGGCAGCTTAATGAAGATAATAGATGCGCACGCACATATCGGCTATATCGGCGGATGGGCAGATGTTGGAATCACCGAAGAAGAACTCATCGCTCAGATGGACGAGTTTAATATTGAGAAGACAGCCCTATGCAACGAAGACAACGACCTTACTCTAGACGTAATGAAACGTCACCCGGGCCGCATCATCGGCTGTGTATATGTAAATCCACTGAATCAGAAGACAGTAGATGACATGGACAAATATATTGAGGCGGGATTCGCCGCAGTAAAGCTGAACCCTCTTCGCCACGCATACTGCGCAGATGCTGAGATTATTGATGCCGTTATGGAAAAGGCGGAAAAAAATAACGTCCCCGTATGTATTCACAGCGGACATCCACCTTATTCACTGCCTTGGCAGGTAGGCCTTTTAGCAGAGAGACATCCAAATGTAAAGCTTATGATGATTCACATGGGACACGGCCACGGAGTATATATCGACGCAGCAATCAAAATGGCACTGCGCTATCCTAACATCTACCTAGAAATGTCAGGAATGCCTATGCCATCTAAGATTCGCGAGGCATATGAACGCGTAGGAGCTGAGCGAATCATGTTCGGTACCGACACACCATTCCATCATCCTACAGTGGAAATGCAAAAAGTCATCACAAGTGGGCTAGATAAGGAAGCACAGGAAAAGATATTCTACGAAAACGCAGCGAAGTTTTTTGGAGTATAAGACATATAAAGCCACGGAAGTTGTCCCGTGGCTTTTTTGATTTTATGTGTTTTTCAAATATCTACTTCGCATTTCTAACTAAAACACCTTAACAAGCAGCAGCTTCCCGTATTTCACCGTTACCACCGCTTCCCGTCCCGGCAGCACTTCATTGCTCACGCCATACTGATATTCGCAGGTAATTTCACCGTCTTCCAAAGGGTACTTGGCACCCTTAATGAAGATGCCATTAGCACATCCTGAAATATTCAAAAGAGAAAAGAAGGAATATCTGTCGCTGATATAAACCGGCTTGTCAGAAACGATTTCCATTTCAGAATAGTCGTCAATTATAATTCCCTTCTTTCCCAAAGCGTCCAGCTTGAGCAGGATTGACACATTTCCCAAAGTATGGTCCAGTCTTGCGCCCACAACGCCAATTAAGAGAAACTCAGCATATCCTCTTTTAATGGCTTCCTTAACTGCATACACAGTGTCCGTATCATCCTTTTCGCAGGGAAGCACTATGGTTTCTACATTCAGGTGTGGATTCTCATGAGAATCGAAGTCCCCCACAATGAGATTAGGTTCTACCTGCAGGCTTTCAAGATGCTTGAGTCCGCTGTCGCAGAAAACGAAATAATCGTCTGTATTTAGTTTTTCGCGGATATATTCATAGTTTCGAATATCAGCACCGCCGATTATTACACATCTCTTCATTCTCTCACCTTATAAAATATCAATGTACTCTCCGTTAAGAGCCTTGTTCATGCTTCTAACAGCGCAGAACTTGCCGCACATCGAGCAGCTGTCTTCATGCTCAGGCGCACGATCGTCACGAATAGCCTTTGCAGTTTCAGGGTCAATTGCACATTCCCACTGTTTTTCCCAGTCAAAGGTTCTTCTGGCATCTGCCATCCGGTCATCAATATCCCTTGCGTGAGGAACCTTCTTTGCGATATCTGCAGCATGTGCCGCAATACGTGAAGCAATGATTCCCTGCTTAACATCATCAACATTTGGCAGCGCTAAATGCTCCGCAGGAGTTACATAGCAAAGGAATGCAGCTCCGCTTGCTGCGGCGATGGCACCTCCGATGGCAGAGGTGATATGGTCGTATCCGGGAGCAATATCTGTAACGATAGGTCCAAGAACGTAGAAAGGCGCCCCCATGCAGATGGTCTGCTGCATCTTCATATTAGCTTCAATCTGGTCCATTGGCATATGTCCCGGTCCTTCAACCATAACCTGGACATCCTTTTCCCATGCACGCTTAGTCAGTTCTCCAAGCCTTACAAGTTCTTCAATCTGGCAGACATCGCTGCCATCTGCAAGACATCCTGGACGGCAGGCATCTCCAAGAGATATGGTCACATCATACTCACGGCAGATGTCGAGTATTTCGTCAAAATACTCATAGAACGGATTTTCCTCTCCTGTCATGCTCATCCATGCAAAGACGAGAGAACCACCGCGAGAAACAATGTTCATTTTTCTCTTATGCTTCTTAATCTGATCTATTGTCTTGCGTGTTATTCCGCAGTGAAGGGTTACAAAATCAACACCATCTTGTGCGTGAAGGCGAACAACGTCGATAAAATCCTTTGCAGTGAGAGTTGCCAGGTCACGCTGATAATGAATAACACTGTCATATACGGGAACGGTTCCGATCATTGCAGGGCATTCAGAAGTCAGCTTTCTGCGGAAAGGCTGAGTGTTTCCGTGGGAAGAAAGGTCCATAATTGCCTCAGCTCCCATATTTACAGCTGCCATAACCTTTTGCATTTCTATATCATAGTCTTTGCAATCGCGGGATACTCCAAGATTTACATTGATCTTAGTGCGGAGCATTGAACCTACGCCGTTAGGGTCGATGCAGGTATGCAGCTTGTTGGCACAGATGGCAACCTGGCCCCTTGCCACAAGATCTCTGATTTCTTCTTCTGTTCTGTATTCCTTTTTTGCAACTGCCTTCATTTCAGGTGTGATGATGCCTTTTCTAGCGGCATCCATTTGTGTTGTGTAATTTCTCATATCTTTTACTTCCTTTCCAATAGGTTGTTTTCTTCGGCAAAAATTGACTTCAGGTCAAAATTATGTTTCATAGGTCCTGAGCCTTTTCCAAGATCCAGCATGGCGGCAAGAGCGCCGGATATATAGTCCTTTGCTCTCTTAACAGACTCTTCAAGGGAAAATCCCTTGGCAAGGTTTGCTGCTATTGCACTGGACAGGGTACAGCCCGTACCGTGAGTGTTTGGATTGTCGATTCGTTTGCCCTCAAACCAAATCAGTTCCCCATTGGAAAATAGAAGGTCATTGGCATCGTTGATACTGTGCCCACCTTTTACGAGGACTGCACAATTATATGTGTTGCCAATCTTTTTTGCTGCGGTAATCATGTCCTCTTCTGTTGTGATGGATAAGCCGGAAAGAATCTGTGCTTCCGGAATATTAGGTGTAATGAGTGCTGCTATAGGCAGTAGTTCATCGATAAGTGTCTGCACAGCGTCATTTTTCATCAGCGCCGAACCGGAGGTTGCCACCATTACCGGGTCAACGACCACATTTTTAGCATCGTAACGTTTTAATCTTTCAGAAATAACGTAAATAAGCTCACTGGAAGATACCATACCAATTTTAACTGCATCCGGGTAGATATCCTCAAACACTGCGTCTATTTGCTGCTTCAAAAATTCAGGAGTTGCTTCCTGAATTGCTCTTACGCCGGTTGTAGTCTGCGCAGTCAGTGCGGTAATTGCACTCATGGCAAAAACACCATTCATGGTCATCGTCTTCAAATCGGCCTGAATGCC
>JAQXRN010000008.1 GCA_029218545.1 Bacillota bacterium
AGTGGTTTCCTTCAGTTCATAGCCCAGTTCTGTGGAGATTACGGTACCGCCGGTCAGGATGGCGATGTCTTCCAGCATAGCCTTTCTTCTTTCGCCATAGCCAGGAGCCTTTACAGCAACCACGTCAACAACACCTCTCAGCTTGTTCAGTACCAGAGTAGCCAGTGCTTCGCCTTCCACGTCTTCTGCGATGATCATCAGCTTTCTGCCGGCCTTCATCACCTGTTCCAGCAGCGGAATCAGTTCCTGAATGTTGGAGATCTTCTTATCGGTGATCAGGATCAGCGGATTTTCTACATTGGCAACCATCTTTTCGGTGTCGGATACCATGTAAGCGGACAGGTAACCTCTGTCAAACTGCATACCTTCTACGACGTCCAGGCTGGTGCCCATACTCTTGGATTCTTCTACAGTGATAACGCCGTCCTTGCCCACCTTTTCCATGGCTTCTGCAATCAGATCGCCGATGGCAGGATCTGCAGCGGAAACAGCAGCAACCTGCGCGATGGCTTCTTTGGATTCTACCGGCTTGGAGATCTTACCGATTTCATCAACAGCTACTTCTACAGCACCCTGGATACCTTTCTTCAGTTCCATCGGGTTTGCACCTGCAGCTACATTCTTGAAACCTTCTTTAATAATGATCTGTGCCAGCAGAGTTGCGGTGGTGGTACCGTCACCGGCTACATCGTTGGTCTTGGAAGCAACTTCCTTTACAACCTGTGCACCCATGTTTTCCACGCCGTCTGCCAGTTCGATTTCTCTGGCGATGGTCACACCGTCATTGGTGATCAGCGGAGATCCGAAGGACTTGCTGATGAGCACGTTGCGGCCCTTCGGTCCTAAAGTGATTTTTACTGTATTTGCAAGCTGGTCTACACCTGCCAGAAGTTTACGTCTTGCGTCTTCGCCATAAAAAATTTCTTTTGCCATTTCTAATTACCCCTCTCTTATTCGATAACTGCCAGAATTTCGCTCTGGTGCATGATTGTGTATTCTTCGCCCTGGTACTTAACTTCAGCACCGCCGTACTTTGAGAAGATAACCTTATCCCCTACTTTAAGTTCCATCTCAACATCCTTTGTTCCAGGACCAACGGCAACTACTTCAGCAACCTGTGGCTGTTCCTTAGCTGCACTTGTTAAGATTAGGCCCCCCTGTGTGGTTTCCTGTGCTTCTACTTTTTTGATGACAACTCTGTCACCTAAAGGCTTGATTCCTACCATTTCTATAAACCTCCAAACTCTATGTTATTATTGTCTTTCATGTTAGCACTCGTTTACTTTGAGTGCTAACATATCTTATTATATTCCTCTAAATTCTATTGTCAACCCTAGTTTTTACTATTTCACCAAAATATCACAATTCTTTATATGAGGCTTACGCCTTATAATTTTAGAGACTTCTAATATAGTAAAAGAGATATTGCTGAGCTATACCTCCATGTTCTCCGAAATGTTCTTTTGCATAGTCCTGCATAGATTTGACATCTTTTTCTTCTATTCCGTACAGCTGATTCATTACTCGCTTCATCCACACATCGATTGGAAATGCATCCATTCTCCCAAGACCGAACAGTGAAATGCAGGACGCGACTTTTGGACCTATTCCGGTAAAGCGCTGCAACTCTTCAATAGGGTCCTCTGCCTTAAGAAGCTGCTCTTTAACAGCCTCCGGACCTCCTTCCTTAAGCATCTGCTTTGCTGTCTCAATAAGGTATGCTGCCCTGTAACCCAGCTTTGCTCCTGATAAGTCCTCTACTGTAAGCTCTGCCATAACCTCGGGCGCAGGTATGCTGTAATACTCTCTGCCGAAATGCTCTCCTAAAGGTTGCCCAAAGCTTTTGGATATGGATTCTATGCAGCCCTTTATCCTTGGGATATTGTTGTTCTGAGAGATAATAAAAGAAATCACCGCTTCCCAGAAATCCTGCCTAAGTATCCTAATGCCATATCCGTAGTCAGAAGCCTTGCCGATGACATTATCATGACTTGAAAGCCATTGCTTTATACTGCCGTAATCGGTACCCATATCAAGATAATCGCACCAAAGCGTATCATATTCATCTTGGCTGCAGTTTTCAATAACCACATTGCTGCCTTCCATATAGATTTTTGCAACCTTGCCTCTGGCAGGTCCTATGTAGCTTCCGTCTTCTTGTCTCTCCCAGCGGAAGCACTGACCACAGTCAAAAATGTGATCAGTATTAAAATCCTTTACATCTTCTATAATATATTTCATTTTCTAACTTATTCCTCTTACTTCAACCATAATTTCAGTCACATTAAAAGCGGTCATCTTCTCTATTATTCTCTCTGTTTCGCTCTGGAAATCAATTGCAGACTCCCATATAGGATATCCTCTCTTTATTTTGACTGCCAGCTTCAGTTTATATGCATCTGCCTTTGGAATCTGGGCTATGTGAATGACCTTGCTTATGGCAGGAGTCTGTGCAACAAGACAATAAATAATATCTTCGATTACCTTTTCTGCAACGAAGTACTCGCCCATATAGCTGAAGGTTGGCCTCACAACGGTTCTCTCGGCTGCTGCCCCCTGTTCCTTCCCTCTGAATATCTTAAGCTGATCCATAAAATATCCCGCAAAGGAGCGCTTCAGCTGCATTGATGGCGCAGGAATAACATGTTTGCCCAATATTTCTCTCTGGACATAGGCAGTCTGTCTCTCTTCTTCTGTTGTAATATCCTCTATTCGGATTCGCCTTAAGCTGTCCTCTTCAAGCTGCGGCAAGCCCAGTCTGGCAATTATCTTATCAACCATCCCATTACTTGTCCCAAGGATAAGTATGCTTTTGGGGTTTTCCTTTTTGATGGCCTCCACAACCTGATCTCTTATCTTATCCTTTTGAAAAAGAGCTGTCTTTACAGCTCCTATTTTTGTTGCCTCACGCTTTGCTGAGGTTCCTGCTATGACGCGGTTTTTGTAAATAAAAAGTCCATCGTCTATTATTGCTTCTACACCTAATTTTTTGCAAAGGTTCATGGCATGAAAGCTCTTGCCTGTACCGCTCTTTCCAACCAATGTATAAATGTCCATAGATTTCTCCAAGTCTTTATGAGAATTTTACTATTCTTTTCTACTTTACTATTATATCGCATTCTGTTATAATTGTACAAAAGATATTCTTTTAATTTTTAGGAGGATTTTATTATGGCTTACAAAATTACAGATGCTTGTATCGCTTGTGGCGCTTGCGCAGCTGAATGTCCAGTTGAAGCAATCAAAGAAGGCGAAAACGTATATGTAATCGACGCTGATGCTTGTATCGATTGTGGTTCATGTGCAGATGCATGCCCAGTTGACGCACCAGTTGAAGGTTAATACATAGTATACTGTCAAACAAGATGTAAAGAGCAGCGTTTAATTACGCTGTTTTTTATTTTGTAAAAAAAGGTATATGACAAAAGCCATATACCTAAACCCATAATATCTTTTTCAATTCTTAAGCTTCTTCACCAAGCTCATGCATGTAATATGCAAGGGCATGAAGGCTGTCACTCATATGCACGTTCTCAACAGCGATATCTTCCGGCAGTTCCAGGTCAACTGCAGTCAGATTCCAGATTCCCTTGATTCCCGCATCTACAACGGTATCCGCCACAATCTGTGCCTTTTCTGATGGAACGGTGATTACAGCGATCTCAACTCCTTCGTTTCTTACGAAGTTGTACAATGAGCCACATGTCATAATCTGCGCATCCTTAAACTGCACATCCTGAATAATCTGCTTAACATCGAAAATACCTACAATGTGAAATTGCGGTTCGTTTCTTGAAATATAGCTGGCTATAGCCTGACCTAATCTGCCGTATCCTACGATAACCATCTTATATTCTCTGTCTAAACCCAGAATGCCTCCGATTTCATCGTGAAGGTTATTAACGCTGTAGCCATATCCCTGCTGTCCAAAGCCTCCAAAATTATTAAGATCCTGTCTAATCTGAGATGCAGTATACCCTATCAGTTTACTTAAATCCTTGGAGGAAATCTTTTCGATTCCTTTTTTCTGAAGTTCTCTCAGATATCTTCTATATCTAGGCAATCTTTTAATAACTGCTTTTGAAATCTGTTTGTCCTTCGTTAACATTTTTTCTCTCTTTCTTCTAATACCACTTAAGATAATTGAAAACCCGCGGGAATAATTCGCGGGCTCAAATGCATTTTGAATAGGTTAAGTATTATTTAACTTCCTCAACATACTTAACTAAATCTCTAACAGTCTGGAACTTCTCAGCTTCTTCATCCGGAATTTCAATTCCATATTCGTCTTCGATTGCCATAATGATTTCAACTGCATCTAAAGAGTCAGCTGAAAGGTCCTTCATCAGGTTTGTATCCATTGTAACTTCGGATTCCTCAACCTGTAACTGTTCTATAATGATGTCCTTAATTGTATCAAAAATCATTTTAAAGCCTCCATTCTTTTGTCTTCGTTAAGACTATTGATAGTATAAATACTTTTACATATCATTGCAAGGTTTTTTTGTATTTTCTTTTTAAAAGTTTCTTCAAATAATTGTTTTCAAAACCATTTTATAGCTTTTCCTCAAGCTCCATCCATTCCAGCATAGCCTCGTCATGCTGTCCTCTCAGTTCCTCTATTTTTGTTCCAAGAGACGCTAAAAGCTCATAATCGCAGCTGTTTTCCGGGTTAGCCATATCTTCTTCTAAAGAAGCGATTTCAGTCTCCAACTCTTCCATCCTCTGCTCTAAAGCCTCTTTTCGGCGCCTCATACGCCTTTCTTCAGCTTCAATCTGTTTGTTAAGTCTTCTCTGTTCTTCCGCGGAAAGGTTTTGCTTCTTTTCTTGTACCTTTGTATCGCCTGCCAGCTGATCCAGGTACTTTTTGCCTGACTGTATTTCTTCTCGCTTCTCCATATAGTAGTCGTACTTGCCCAAATATTCTACCATTCCGTCTGGAGTAAGCTCCAGTATCCTGTCAGGAATCTTCTGAAGGAAGTATCTGTCGTGAGAAATGATTATTGCAGTTCCCGGGAATTCAGCCAAAGCATCTTCGAAAACCTCTTTAGATTCTATATCCATATGGTTTGTAGGTTCGTCAAGAAGCAAAGTATTGGCCCCGCCGAGCATGAGTTTCAAAAGCGATAATCTGGCTTTTTCACCGCCGCTTAAATCTCCAACATTCAGAAATACTTCATCATTTTTAAAAAGGAATCTTCCAAGGAGAGACCTCATCTGAGTATCTGTATACAGTCTGTAGGTTTCCTTCATCTCTTCTAAAACGGTGTTTCTAGGGTTCAGGAGCTGCTGCCCCTGATCATAGTATCCGAATGTTACATTATGACCTATTTTGACTCTGCCCTTTTCAGGTGAAAGCTCCTCCATGAGAAGCTTAAGCAGGGTGGTCTTTCCCATACCGTTTTTGCCCACAATACAGATTTTTTCTCCCCTTTTAATATCCATATTGACATTTTCGAAGAGAGTTCTCTTATTCTGTCCATACCCAAAGGATTTACTCAGGTCCTCGGTTAAAATAACATCATTACCTGACTGAAACTCCTGAGTAAACCTGATTTTCATCCTTCCTTCAATGGCTTCAGGCTTTTCAAGGACTTCCATATGTTCCAGCCGTTTTTCTCTTGACTGGGCGCGTTTTGCAAGAAGCTCGGTTCCATGCTGCTTAAATCGGCGAATCATCTCTTCCTGCCTTGCAATTTCCTTCTGCTGATTGTTATATGCCTTGATTTCGGCTTCACGAATCTGTCTCTTCTTTTCAGCAAATTCATTGTAGTTTCCGTCATAGGCACGCAGTTTGTGATGTTCTATCTCAAAGATTCTGTTGACGCTCTTATTGAGAAAATATCTGTCGTGAGATACGATAATTATGCTTCCTCTGTATGATGACAGATACTGCTCAAGCCACCTCATAGTACCTATATCAAGATGGTTAGTCGGTTCGTCGAGAATCAGGATTTCAGGCTTTGAAAGAAGCAGTGCAGCCAGTGCAAGACGTGTTCTCTCTCCACCGGAAAGAGTGTCAATCTTCTTATCATAGAATTCCTCCCCAAAAGCCATGGAATTGAGAATTCCTATTATTTCAGATTTATATGTATAGCCTCCCTTTCTGTCATACTCCTGCTGCATATCATCCAGCCTATGGATGAGCCTTTCATCTTCAGGATTGCCGGCAACCATATCTGCAGTTTTCGCTATGTCCTCCTCAAGCTTCCTTAAGGGTTCAAATATAGCGTTGATTTCTTCCATTACTGTGTTGTTTCCGCAGAAATTATCCCTTTGCTTTAAGTAGCCTATTTTCATATTGGATGGAATGAATATCTGTCCATCGTCAGGAGAAAGCTCCCCGGTAATAAGGTTAAGCAAAGTGGTCTTACCCGCTCCATTTCTTCCAACCAGTCCAATTCTGTCACCATCATTGACATGAAAGTCTACGCCTTTTAGGATTACATCTGTTCCATATGCTTTTGTCAAATTGCTTGCAGATAAAACTATCATTTATATCTCCTAATTTCGTGGTTTAACCTTCTAAAGGCAGGTTTGCATAGGCATCCATATCTATATCGCCTCTTTCTCCCGCCATATATTTGTAGTACGCTGCACATGCAATCATAGCTGCATTATCTGTGCATAAAACCGGTGCAGGTACGTGTATTTCTATTTTGTTTTTCTTGCACTCTTCCTCAAGAGTTCCTCTCAATTTGGAATTGGCAGCAACTCCTCCTGCCAGAACCAGTTTGCCGTATCCCATCTCCTTTGCTGCGGAAATGGTCTTCTCAACTATTACATCAATAACAGCCTGCTGAAAGCTTGCCGCAACATCGGCGCGGTTTATCTCTCTTCCTGCCTGTTTTTCTGAATTCAAGTAGTTGAGAACTGCAGTCTTGAGACCGCTGAAGCTGAAATCATAGCTGTCCTTTTCAAGAAGTACCCTCTTAAAGTGTATTGCATCGGGATTTCCTTCCTTGGCTATTCTGTCAATCTTAGGGCCTCCCGGATACCCAAGGCCGAGAACTCTGGCAACCTTGTCATAAGCCTCGCCCACAGCATCATCTCTGGTACCGCCGAGTACCTTATAATTTGTGTAACTTTGAATTTCGGCAATATTTGTATGACCTCCGCTTACAATTAAAGCTGTAAAAGGCGGTTCCAGCTGCTTGTCCTGAATAAAGTTGGCAGACACATGACCCATTATATGGTGCACTCCAATTATTGGAATATCGCGGGCAAAAGCGATAGCCTTTGCAGTCGCAACACCTATTAACAATGCACCTACAAGCCCAGGGCCATAAGTTACGCCGATAAGGTCGATGTCATCCAGCGTAACATCTGCCTGCTTTAATGCTTCATCTACTACCTGGTTAATATTCTCAAGGTGATGTCTGGCTGCAATTTCAGGTACAACACCTCCATAGTTCTTAAAAATATCAATTTGTGAGGAAATAACATTTGACAATACATCTCTGCCGTCTGCAACAATCGCAACAGATGTTTCATCGCAGCTGGATTCAAATGCCATTGTTAAAAACTTTCCGTCTTTCATCTTATTCTCTCCACATAATCAGGGCATCTTCCCCTGTATCTTCATAATATCCTTTGCGTTGACCACATTCCTTGAAGCCATATTTTTCATAAAGCCTTATGGCAGCCAGATTACTCTTTCTGACCTCCAAAGTATGCTTTCTTATGCCTGCATTGGTGGTTACGTCGATAAGTACTGAAATAATTGCCGATCCAATATGAAGTTTTCTGAATTCAGGTGCAACAGCCACATTTGTGATGTGCCCCTCATCTGCTATTCCCCAAACTCCGGCATAACCTACTACCGTACCTTCAACTTCAGCAACAACATATAATGACCTCTTATTTTCTACCACATCCTGATATACCGATTCATAGGACCACGGCATAGTAAAACATACTTTCTCAAGCTCTGCAATTGAATCTACATCCTTTTTTTCAGCTCTTCTTACAATAAGTTCTGCCATGATAATTACTCCTGTTTAGGTCCCTTGCAAATAGGAAGCTGTCCAGCCTCAAGCTTCTGCTGTGCTTCCGCCATTCTCATATAGTCAGGCAGCATCTGCTCAACATCAAGAAGTTCTCCCTCCTCAATCTTTTGGCAGGCAAGAAGGCCTACGGATGCACCGTCCTGATGTCTGTACTCTTCAGGTGCAAAGAAGTAGTCCCTTTCTCTTTCAAATCCCGACTCACCTAGAATCTTGTCTATTTCAGCCTGATAGGCATCAATTCCATCACCAAAGAACTGAACAGTCTTACCTGCAGGAAAAACCTTCTCCTGTAATACCGACAGCACATCTGTAAGCATATATGGACCGCCAGGCATGTATCCCTCTACAATTCCATATACCTGTCCTCTTCTGGCATTGATTATGCCGCATGTAACCTTCTCACTTGATGACGCTTCAGGTTTATAGCAATATGCATCCAGTGTCGGTACGCTCACCAGCTTCAGTCCAAGAGCCTGTCCTAAAGCCCTTGCTGTAGTCACGCCAATTCTGACACCTGTAAAGGAACCCGGCCCTGATGATGCTGCTATATATGACAGTTCTTTCTTATCAACACCTGCTTCATCAAGCAGCTGCTTAATAAGAGGCATCAAATCCTTAAGATGGTTTCGCTGTTTAGTTCCTGTCTTTATTCCTAATATTTCTCTGCTCTTTAAAAGAGCTACGGAGCATAGCGGCCCCGTAGTCTCAATTGCTAGAATGTACATCTGTAAATTCTTTCTCCTTCTTTTTGTCCGTATTCTATGAAAATAAATAATGAATCCTCAGGGATTTCCTCCATGACTAAATCAGCCCACTCAATTATGCAGACTCCGTCACCATTAAGGTACTCTTCAGCTCCAATATTAAAAAACTCTTCAGGATCGGCAATTCTATACACATCGAAGTGATACAGAGGAAGCCTTCCTTCGTGGTATTCCTTCACAATTGTAAATGTAGGGCTGCTTATATGTGAAGTAATGCCAAGACCTTGTGCAATGTACTTCGTCAAGGTAGTCTTACCTGTTCCAAGGTCGCCTATCATAGCAACAACCTGTCCCGGTTTCAGTCTCTCTGCCAATGCAAGACCAAAGTCCTTTGTATCTTCTTCACTTTTTATCTCAATGCTTCTCTTTATTTCCATAAGATACCTTCAAATTATACCTTTGAATTCCCTATTTGTGCAGGAATGGGGAAATTCTCTTATATACGATAAAAGTAACGATGCTGTTAATGCCTGCCTTTACAATGTTGAAAAGCACTATGAACGGCATCAGTTTCATTATAGCCGCAAGGGGCATTCCTGTAAATAGCGGTGTAACTACCATGTTTGCAAAAAACATTACTACCGCCATTGCTATTGTTCCTGCAATCAGACCTATAACAGCTGTCTTCTTAGTTTTATGCTTTCTGTAAATAAGACCTGATACTGTAACTAAAGCTGTAGTTGCGAGAAGATGCATGATTATGCCATATGCACCGCTAGCTGCACTTACAGTAAGTCCCTGAAGCACTGAAACAACTGCGGTAAGCAGTATTCCTGCAAGAGGTCCGAAGGCAAAGGTTCCGATTAAGATTGGAATATCTGCAGGGTCATATTCAAGAAATGCAACTGCAGGGAAAATCGGAAAATGAATTATCATTACTAAAACGATTGAAATTGCTACAAGCATAGCCATCTTTGCCAGCTTCATGCTCTTTAATTTTTGGTTTTCCATAAAAATCTCCTATATTTCTGCTAAATTTAGTTCTCGTAGTTTTCTGATGATAGCTTGTAAATTGCATCGGCATATATCTTCGCAGTCTGCAAAAATCTGCTTATTTCAATGCATTCGTCCTTTTGATGCATCAGATCCTCATCCCCTGGAAAAAGGGCTCCGTATGCAATAATTCCAGGCGTAGCCTTGGCATAAGTGCCACCTCCCATAACCATAGGCTGTGACTCAATGTCTCCTGTGTGTTCCTTATATATATCCCAGAGGTCCTGCACCATTCTACTGTCCGGCTCGAAATATACAGGTTCCTTAATCGCTTTTTTTACCAGCCCCATATTGTATTTTGTCAGAATTTCCATCATAGGGGCAAAAACGTCTTCGGATGTATATGTAACAGGATATCTCAGGTTTAACACAAGTTTAGCTGCATCCTTGCTGACTTCTGCCATCCCCACATTAAATACAAGATGTCCGGACTTTTGGTCCTCCATAGCAATTCCCAACTTCTCCCCATCAAGACAGAATCCGATGTACTTATTGTAAAAGGCAATGAAGTCGTTGGTATCCTCATTGGCAAAGTTGAACTGTGCAAGAAGCTCCATCATGATTGAAATTGCATTAAGACCTGCTTCAGGCTTAGCTCCGTGGGCAGAAACACCTGAAACGGTTATTTCAAGAGATTTACCAATCCCCTTATAATTTATCTTGTATCCGGTTAAACTCCTGTATGCAGTTATCTTTTCTTTTAAAATATCATATATCGATGGATCCGGACTGTTAACCACCGCTCTGGCATTGTCTGCTACGCTGTTTGGTGCCATACCTCCTTTTAAGGAGCGCAGTTCCAAGCCCTTTACATTATTTTTGGAAAACTTCTTCACAACATCAAACACAAGCGTTCCTTTTTCTCCGTTAATAAGTGGGAACTCGCCATCCGGAGTAAAGCCGTAATCAGGACGTCTTTCTTTGGTAAAATAATGCTCCAGACCTGTCCAGTTTCCTGTTTCTTCATCAAGTCCCAGTATAAGCCTTATAGTTGCATTCGGAACGTAACCTGCATCCTTAAGCGCCTTCATGGCATATAGGCAGGCTATTACAGGTCCCTTATCGTCTGTGGTTCCTCTTCCATATATCTTTTCATCTATGATTTCCCCGCCAAAAGGGTCAGTCTTCCAGTCTACGCCTGCCGGCACCACATCTATGTGACCTAAAATTCCAACAAGACTATCTCCTGTACCTCTGAAATCTATATGCCCTGCCTGATTGTCAACATTTTTGACTTCAAAGCCCATATTTTTGCCAAGTTCAAGGAAATATTCCAAAGCATCCTGTATTCCCTGCCCAAAAGGATATGTCTGCCCTTCCTTAGACAAAAAGCTTTCGCCCCTCTCGCTGTTTATTCTTACAGCTCTCTGAAGGGCGATAATCATCTCGTCTTTATTCTGTTCAACGAACTGCTGATAGTTCATTATTAAACTGCCTCAACACCTTTGATTTCAGGATAGCTTTCTTTGATGATTCTTTCAACTACACCTTTAATTGTCATCTGTGCGCCAGGGCAGCCTGCACAGTGTCCCTGTAGTCTAACCTTTACTACATTATCTTCAGTTAATTCAACGAATTCGATATCTCCACCATCTCTCTGTAGAAAAGGTCTAATCTGTTCTAAAGCTTCTTTAATCTTGTTTTCCATTTGTTTTTCTCCTTTTTTATTCAATTTCATCTGATTCTGCGCTGCTGTCTACTGCGGATGCGCTACTATTCTCTACTACTTCTCCTGTATAAGGCTCTTTGACCTCACCTGCGATGAAATAGTTAACAACGATAGATTTCTTTGCCTCATTTGTTCCATTAAATGAAATCAGTCCTGAAGCACCTTCAAAATCGTCAAGCTGAGTAAGTGCACGTCTTATTGCATCTCCATTTGGAACACCCAGCTCCAGAGCCTTGATCCATTCTGCCTTTGCTGCCTTGATATCATCTTCAGAAGCACCATCTTCTGTCATCTTATCAAAATCATAGCTCATAATATTGCTATATGCGTTTTCTATAGCTTTCAGTGCCATCACATAGCTGTCAAAAGCCAGTGCCATAGCTTCGGTCGGTTCTGCATCTTCTCCATACTTGTCTTTATATGCTTTAACAAACTTCTCTGAAGTGGCAGTCTGATGAGCAGCTACAGAGAAATCAGATGCATATGCAATCGAAATTTTCCTGTCTGCTACATTTTTCTGAAAATCTGCATCAACCCAGTCCTTTGTTCCGATGTAAAGGATATTATCCAGCTTGGCTTCCTTTGCCTGCTTTAAAAATTCATCAGCCTTAGCTGCAGAAAGGTAAAGGTAAACCGCATCAGCACCAGAGTCCTTAATCTTCTTTAAGGTTTCCGAGTAATCAGTGGTATCTGACTTGACCTGATAGTTGCCTACGATACCTGTGCTTTCCTCTGTAGCCAGAGACCTGAACTTCTTGTTGAACCTGTTTACTGTAGTTGTCGCAATGTCGTCGTCCTCTGTTCTTACAGTGGCTATCTTTCGCTTGCCCTGAGCTTCATATGCAAAAGCCGCAAGCACCTCACCCTGACTTGTTTCCATGATAGTGGCACGGAAGTAGAAAGGGTTGTTTACAGTAATAAGCGGGTTTGTGCTTGTAATTGAAATTGCAGGAATCTGAGCTTCTTTAACTGCATCCCCTGCAACAAGTGTAACAGTCTCCCCATAGCTTCCTAAGATTACTGCCGGGTTCTGTGAAACCAGCTCATTGATTACTGTTTCTGCCACATACATGTCAGCCTGATTATCTGCATAAATCAGTTCAACATCCTTGCCCAGCACCTGAGGATACATCTCTTTAGCAAGCTCGATGCCTATCTTCTCTTCTTCCGCATAACTCTTATACTCACCCGTAAGTGGTTCATAAACGCCAATCTTTATAGTCTTTGAAACACCATTCTGACCATTGCTGCTTGCACCATCAGAAAAGAACGCATTCCTGAAGTTGTTAAAAGTCGTGCAACCTGTCATCATGGACATCGCCATCACTATGCATAATATAACGCTAAGTTTCTTTTTCATGTAATCTCTCCAAATTATTTTTATATATTCTACCCTATTGCTATATTCACTTTCATGTTAGTTATGTGTATTTTTGCTAAAATAATAAATGTACATACATTAGAATTATACCTTTTATGCGGTTTGTGTGCAATGGGTTTTTAACAAAAAAAGGTTTGAAGACAGCCACAAAAGATATGGTTATTTCCTATAAATTGTGATAGAATCTATTTATTAAAATTTTTGTTTATTTATAGGAGGATTATACTTATGGAATGGGTTTGCACAGTATGTGGTTATGTACATGAAG
>JAQXRN010000009.1 GCA_029218545.1 Bacillota bacterium
CATTTACAATAAAGTCCTCATCATAGCCGAAAATTTTATTAAAATTCAAGCATGGATTACCCTTTAAATATTGTCTTTGAATAGACCATTTAATATTTGTTGAAACCTGTTTGCGCTCTTCTTCAGCTACAGATCCATAAATAGAAAGTAGCATCTCACCCTCTATATTCATGGTGTTTATTCCTTCTTTTTCAAAAAAAATAGCGACACCAATATCTCGCAATTCTCTAATAACCTTAATTAATAAAAGGATATTTCGAGCAAATCTAGAGATAGATTTTGTCACTATTAAATCAAATTCTTTATTCCTAGCCCTTCTAAGCATTTCATCAAATGCTGGTCTACTTTCTTTTATTCCAGATATTCCAAAGTCGCAAAACGCTTCAATAAACTCATAATCAGGACTGTATTTATATAACCTAGTATAATATTCTTTTTGAGCTTCAAGAGAATGAAAAGCATCTAAATTATCTCTTGAAACTCTAGCATAGGCACATACTTTTATTTTCTGGCAGTTAATTGGCTTATAACTGTTATTTATTTCTCTGATTTTCTTCATATTCTTGAACACTCTCCACCTTTTCTTGTTTACACCATTTTCTTCTACACGTAGTATTACAGAATATTTTTCTTACATATCCTGGATTATCATATAATTGTTCACCACAATACATACAAGTTCTATCGGATAAAACCGGTTCTACCTTTTTCCTTTTAGCTCCTTTTTTTATTTCTTTAACTCCTCGCTCAATTATAGTACTTGTTTCACTTCCGTCACGCCATATAAACTTGACTGTTAAATCTGGATAAATTACCATTCTATTTATTGCCAATTGCCACACTTCTGGATCAAAATCTGTAAGCATATGTTTCTGCGCCTCTAATCCATAAATAAAGGAATTTATTTTAGATCTTTTTGCAGCTAACAAGGCAATATTTTTATTACATTCTTGAAGCTCATTTTGTAACTTTTCAAGTTCTAATATATAATCATCATACTGTTTATTAACCTGCTCTATGTCATCTGGTGATTTTGAACATTTAAATAAAAAGTCTTTAATAACCTCTGCTTTACTTTCACATATAATTTCTAATTCTTCTTTTCTTGAAACATAAGCTGAATCATCACAAATAATATCTATAGACTTTTTATAATTATCAAGGATTTCATCCTTTTTTTGAAATAGCTCATTAAATGCTTTTACAAAACACTCTTCAATTGCTTTTTCTTTTATTGTAGGAGTAGAGCATACCTGACCTTCGAATTTATTATTACAGTGCCAATGAAAGCACCTATATGGTGAATTCGAATGCCATACTTTCCTGCCATAATAATGCCCACATTGACCACACTGGATTCTGCCTGAGAAATGACTAACGTAAACCATCTGGCCATTTTCTTTTCTTCTCTCCATTTCTTCCCTTACCATTTCAAACATTTCTCTACTTATAATTGGCGGATGATTATTTTCAATGTAATATTGTGGCAACTCACCTTCATTCTTTTTCTTCTTTTTAGTAAGAACATCAACGCTAAATGTTTTTTGAAGAATACTATCACCTATGTATTTTTCATTTGTTAGAATATTTCTGACCACACAAGACTGCCATTCTTTCTTGCCCATTGGTGTTGGCACTCCATCAGCTGTTAACCTTTTTCTAATATAATCAACAGGATATCCAAGCAAATATTCATTATAAATCCTTCTTACTATTTCAGCTTGCTCTTCAACGATATATAGTTTACCATCTGGCCCCATATCATATCCAAGGAAACTACTATAAGCAAATGATACCTTGCCGTCTGCGAAACTTTTTCTCTTACCCCAAGCCACGTTCTGGGAAATATTGACGCTTTCTTGTTGCGAAATACTACTTAAAATTGTTAGCAATAATTCACCTTTAGAATCAAGCGTATATATGTTTTCTTTTTCAAAATAAACCTCTATTCCTTTATCTCGTAATTTTCTTACTGTTGTTAATGAGTCAACTGTATTTCTAGCAAAACGCGACACTGATTTAGTCAATATTAAATCTATTTTACCAGCTAAAGCATCACTTATCATCCTTTGAAACCCTGCTCTTTTTGATATACTTGTACCTGTTATACCCTCATCAGAATAAATACCCGCAAACTCCCATTCTGGATTGCTTTTTATGTGTTCTGTATAATAATTAACTTGAGCTTCATAGCTATTTGTTTGCTCATCTTGGCTTGTTGATACACGAGCATATGCACAAACCCTTTTCTTTTTTACTACCCCAGGGAGTGTTGTAACATAATCAACTTGTTTAGCAGGTATCACTTTAACAACCTTATTTGCCATTTTGCTTCATACTCCTTTCTCTTGCCAGATTACACATTTCCGACGTCCAGCTATCCTTCCTTGAAGGGTTTTTCCACGTTATTTCTTTAATGCTTCCATCCTTAAACATGTACTTAAGAATATTCCCATCCGAAACTAAAATATACTCTATTTTTAAATTGAATATTCCTTCATCAAACTCTTTAATATTCAATACTTTTTTAGTAGTCTCTCTAAGAATATCATCTCTAATTGCTTTTGATGCACAATGCTTCTTCCCTTTTTTATCAAATGTTCTGCACTGCCATTTGATGATATTCTTTTTTCTTTTAATGGTATAATTTGCACCACAGATAT
>JAQXRN010000010.1 GCA_029218545.1 Bacillota bacterium
CTGTATCAAATAATTATTCTTTGATAAAAAGCGCTTTGCATCCCACTCAATTTTCTTAATATCATTTTCCTGTTCTTTGAGACGTTGAAATTCCTTAATAAGATACAATTTAAAAACCGGACTTATTGCAGATGCAAATTAAAAAGCTATATCTTTATGCGCAAAAGTTCCACCATAGCGACCTTTTTTCACAAAAAGACCTATCGCATTTGTTTTTTCAATCCATTCACTTGCACTAAGAACAAATGTATGTAGTCCAGCTTCTGCTTTAAAGTGGTCGAATTCGACCACTTTAAAATCTGAGTTGTATATTTGCTCCCATGTCCCCAAAAATTCTAGTGTATTTCTATTTCTCAACCAATTCTTTATCACATCAGCAGCTCTCGAACTATCTGATTTAGCTGTTGCCATATCTGTAATGCAAATATAATCATCAGTATCCATCTCCGACACTGTGATAGGAATATCTTGTACTGTAATAATTCTATTCTTCGCCATCATTCTCCTCCTTTTCCTTAACCATATTTTCCATTCGAATAAAATATGCTAAAAGCCTAAGGACATAGTCTGGCGCATTGCGAGTCCCTCTCTCCCACTCTGTAACCGTCCTATATGGGATATCAAAGCACTCACAAAATTCCTTTCGATTCATCCCTGTAGATTCACGAAGTTTCTTTATTTCAATTTGACATTCGGTTAATTGTTCCATAAATTATAGCCTCCAGTTCACACTATGTGTATATTATATCATAGTCGCAATCATTACACAATGTGTAAATACATAAGATATGGATTAGTCCTTTTTATAAAACACCAAAGTTAATTTTTCATTAATCACCTCAGTTGTATCAGTCTTTTTATATCCCATCTTCTCATAAAGATAACAATTACCCTTTTCCTGCAAAATGGTATCTAATTCCCAATCACACTCGCCATGTATTAGCTCGACAGCTCTAATTGCTTCCTGTGCATATCCTTTTCCTCTATGCTCTTTCATGATAAATATTGGCGAGATTCTCTTGGCTTTTCCTAGTTCTTTTTTGTCAACAACTCGAATAGCACCAACTTTTATACCATCCACAACGATATAGTAATAATCCGTAAATGGTTGTTCCAAACGCATAATAATCTTTTCAACATTTTCTGTAGCAGGACTTGTTTCTGTATCTTGGTATTTTTTATATAAGTCCTCAAATGCTTCTACTTGCATCTTCCAAAGTTTTTGCGCATCTGCGATACCTATTCTAATCAAATCAATCCTCATTTTCTCTATCTCCTAAAATATACAATTCGCGCACGTCCTAGCACAAAAATTCTCCGAACGTCCGCGAATAGTTTCTGCCACCCTTCAGATAAAAGTCAAGTTGCGGCACATATTATTCTGTTAAAAACACAGTCACATATTTTCAAAAAGTGCCCTCAATCCCGCTTAAACTGGGCATTTCTTAGAGAGGAGACAAACCGTCTCCACATGCCCTGTCCATGGGAACATGTCAACAGGCGTAGCCTCCACAAATTTGTATCCCTTTGCGCCGAGGAACTTGATGTCACGTGCAAGTGTCGCCGGGTCGCATGACACATAGACAATCTTTTCAGGAGCAACCTGACAAACCGCCTCAAGAAGTCCTTCATCGCAGCCTGCCCTAGGCGGGTCGAGAACCACCACATCTGCCTTTGTCACTCTCAGGCTCTCATCCTTAAGCCCTTCTCCGCTGACCATCTTCGGCAGCTCTTCTTCAGCCTTTCCGCAGACATATCGTGTATTTACGATACCATTTATCACTGCGTTTCTGTTAGCATCTATTACTGCAGGCTTTACAGACTCAATGCCGATTACGCGGCCTGCTTCATCGCCCTTCTTCCTCATGTCATCAGCCAGGAACAGCCCAATGCTGCCTACTCCGCAATAAAGGTCAAGCACCGTTTCACCGCCCTTAAGATCGGCATATTCCACCACCTTGCCGTAGAGCTTTTCCATCTGCTCAGGGTTTACCTGGTAGAAGGAAAGCGGCGAAATTTCAAATTCCAGGTCGCCAACCTTTTCCACAATGGTCGGAGAGCCTGCAATTGTTATGCACTCCTCGCCTAAAACATCTGAAGTGTTCTTCTTATTTATGTTGACTACACCGATTTCCAGGCTGAATTCCACGCCGGCCAGAGGACCTTCCTCGTAAACAGGCACCTCAAAGATAGCGTCATCCAGCATCTGAACCAGCTTGGCTGCGTTTGGAATTCCCTTTCCGTTGATTACCAGAATGACCATCACCTGACCTGTGCCCATAGCTGTGCGCACAATCATGTGTCGCATTAAGCCCTTTTCCCAGCGCGGATCGTATGAAGTAATGTTGTCCTCCTCCATAAACTGACGCAGTGCCTTTGCTGCCGCCATGGCCGGCTCTGACTGAATCATACAATCGCTGCAATCCACCACATCATGGCTCTTGGCCTGATAAAACCCTATGCGCGGCTCATGAACCGGCTCCACGATGCCGCCCTTCTTGGTAATGAGACCTCCTGTGCTAACAGGCATGGATGCCTTGTTTCTGTAGCGGAAAGGCTCTGCCATGCCTACAGTCTCCCTAACCAGCGGATTTTCAATGCCTCCAAGGCGCGTAAGCTTATCTGCAATCTGCTTTCTTTTCAGCTCCAGCTGGCCCTCATATTTCATCTTCTGGAAAGCACAGCCGCCGCACTGACCTGCATATTGGCACAGCGGTTCCTGACGGAGCTGCGATTCTTCAACCATTTCCGCAACTCGCCCAAAGGCATAGTTTTTCTTAACCTTTGTAAGCTCTGCATCTACCACGTCGCCTACTACGGTGTTTTTCACAAATACTGCAAAGCCGTCTGCCTTGCCGATTCCCTGTCCTTCATGGGAAATATCTTCAATTTTTAATCTTACAATGTCACCTTTATTCATATTTCTTATTGTTCTCCCTCATCGCCCTGTAATCCTCAGGGCTGTTTATATTAAGCAATTTCTTTGAATCTATCGGAACCTGAATGTATCCCGTATCTTCGATTATCTCTATGACCTTTCGCTTCCCCGCAAGAAGCTTTTTTTCCATCAGTTCACAAATATCCTTGGGATAAAGACCTATTAGCGGCTCAGGGCCTTTTGTTCCTGAGGCAAGCACAGGCACCCGTTTCTGCTCCTTAAAGTCTTTCGTCTGCTTCATGTAGTCATGTTTCAGGGCTTCTGCCCACAACGTCCTTGCCACCTCTTCGTCCACAAAGGGCGCATCGCAGGGAACTACCATAAGCCACTGACTCTCACACGCTCGCAAAGCTGTGGCTATGCCCGCCGCCGGCCCCATACCTTTAAATCTCTCATCGTCCTCCACAAGTTCAAGACCTGCAGGCGCTGCAGCTCCGTTGGCAGAAAATATCCTCTCGTCATAATCCCCCATGGCGCTTAAGAGCTGCTCTGCAAATGTCCTGTCCCCAATGGTCAGAGTCGCCTTGTCCCTGCCCATGCGCCGGGCACTTCCGCCTGCCAGAATCAGCAGACCTATTGAATTTTGGCAAAAAACAGATTCTTTCATAATGCAAATTCCTCAATTTGATGTATAATCATAAATATATCAGATTTTAATGGATTTTACAATCTACCATAAGAAGAGGTTAAGCAATGAAAAGACTTGGATTTTACTACAACATGAATACTTGCGTTGCATGCGGCACCTGCCAGATTGCATGCAAAAACCTTCATAATCTTAAGGTGGGAGAGTTTTTCCGCCGTGTGGAAATGTTTCCCCAAGGGCCTTATTCCGGAAGCTGCAATCACTGTCAGGAGGCTGCCTGCGTCAAGGTATGCCCAACAGGTGCCATGCATAAGGCTGAGGACGGCACAACTCTCCATGATGACGGCAAATGTATCGGGTGTGGTGCCTGCATGTGGAATTGTCCTTATGGAGAGATTTCCTTCAGCAAAAGCAAAGGCGTAACTCAAAAATGTGACAGCTGCTACAGCCGTCGCCAGCAGGGTCTTGAACCTGCCTGTGTCGATGCCTGTCCTACCAAGAGCATTAAATTTGTTGAACTTGAGGAAACCATGGCTTCCCTGCCGTTTCTTCCCGATCCATCAATTACTTCACCTTCATTGTGCGTCAAGCCTTCTAAGCTATTGCTAAAGATGGCTTCTGTGGATTCGCAGGATGACAAGGAGGTGGATTTTAATGAATAGATACATAATAATGGGCGCCGGAATAGCCGGCCTTACCGCTGCAAATGCCATACGTCAAATTGACATGGACGGAAGCATAGATATTTTCACCAGGGAAAACAACCTGCCGTACTCTCGCCCTATGCTGACAAAGACTCCTTTTAAGAGCTTTAACGAGGGAGACTGGACCATCTACAGTCATGAATGGTTCCAGCAGAACAAAATAAATCTTCATCTGGGAGAAAGTATAGAAAAAATAGATGCTGATGGTCATAAGGTTTTTTCCGCAAACAAGGAGTACTGCTACGACAAGCTCATCGTTGCCACCGGTGCGGAAAGCTTCGTGCCTCCTATTCCGGGTTCTGACAGGGAAAACATTTTTACCATAAGGCGCTCTGAAGATATTATGCGCATTAAGCGTGCCTTTAAGCAAAACACTGATGCGGTAATCATCGGAGGCGGGGTAATCGGTCTTGAAGCTGCCGTGGAGCTTTATCGCTACGGCGCAAACGTTACTGTACTTGAGGCCATGCCTTACCTTATGATGAGGCAGATTGACAAGGAAATCTCCGATTTGATTTGCCGAAAGCTGTCAGATGTAAATATCCAGACAGATGTAAAAATTGCGGAAATTGAGGAAAATCAGGTTCGCTTGGCCGATGGCCGCGCTTTCCATTATGACCTGATCGTAATGGCCTGCGGCGTAAAGGCTGAAATTTCTGCTATGCCTTGCCAGATGAATATTCCAAGAGCCATCGAAATCGATGACCACTGCCGCACTTCCGTAGATGACATTTATGCCGCAGGAGACTGTGCACAGCACAAGGGAGTCAATTATGCCCTCTGGTCTCAGGCCATGGCTCAAGGGGAGGTTGCCGGAAAACATGCAGCAGGTTTCGAAGATGCAGTTTTAACAGACTTCGACACATCTCTTGTAATGAACAGCCCTGAACTAAGCCTCTTCTCCCTAGGCGATTTAGGCAAAAATCCAGAGCTGAATTATGAAATAGTATACAAATCGTCAAATGACGATGCTTTAACCTTCTTTGCAAATCCTTCCCAGGGTGAGTTCTTTGAAAAGCAGTATCTTGTGGACGGAAAGCTTGTGGGTGCTGCAATAGTCGGAAACCTGACCTTCATGCATGAACTGAAGGCTTTAATCAACGGAAAGGAGGCTTTATAATGATGCTCGCTAAACATTTAAACTATCATGGACTTCGACTTTTCTTTGAAAGCCTAAATGAATTCAAAGAGTTCTGTAAGAGAAATCACATAGATTTTAATCTGGATTATGAAACATACAGCGACCTTTTCTACGGTACAGATGCTGACATTTACATACCTCTTTGGGCTTCTGTTGCAAAAACAGGTGAAGATGTGCTTCTAAATCATGTCACCCTAGAAGTTATAAAGGGTTACAAAGCTTACGGATACGAGCCTATCAATATGGACGGGAACCCTGCCGACTTTATCGGTGAACAGTTCAGATTTCTTGAATATTTGAGCGGATGTGCACTAAATGGCTCTATGGACATGGATGAAGCTTCAAAGGCCATCGATTCCTTTGAGGAGCAGTTCCTGATAGACACCATTCACATGGTTAGAAAAGAGCTTGCAAAGCTTTATCCTAATGATGGTTCAGATGGTGCTTTTCTTTATACCGATGGTACCTCACTCAATGCTGACGGCAATCCAAAGGATATTTCCTTTATTCTCGGTCTTCTTGATGCAGTAACAAAGAGGGAATACTTTGGCTGGGATGAAAAATCCGCCAAGCTCCTGTCATGGCACAAGTGCCCTGCCCTTTCCGCAGAGGAACCTCACAAGGTCAGCGTAGCAAGTTTTTGTGACTGCGGCAGCAAGTGCAAGATGCTGGCTACTGTCAGCGAGGGCTGTCTTCTTTACATTGAGCCAGACACCGACGGAACTCCTATTCGCTTTACCGGATGTCCAAGAGGTCGTGCCTATGGACATACTTATTTAACCTCAAAGCGCCTCAGATATCCTATGGTGCGCCGCTCTGACCGTGGCGACGGCAAGTTCAAGAGAATCACATGGGACGAAGCTGCTTCCTTAGTGGCAGACGCCACTCAAAATGCCGGCAAAACCGATGGTCCCGGCTCAAGATTCGTAATAAATGCTGCCGGAGTATGCGCTGCAACAAGAGGCGACAGGTTCATGAAAAACCTCCTGGCCCTTGACGGAGGCTACCTCGATTATTACAACTATTACAGCGCTGCCTGTGCTGTTTACATTACCCCGTATCTTTACGGAACTGTCCTTGGCGGAAATCACGAGTCCACCTATGTCAACTCAAAACTCATAATCATGTGGGGCTTCAACCCCGCAACCTGCCATTACGGCCTTGAAACCAAGGACTATTTCGCCCGCGCTAAGGAAAATGGTGCAAAAATAATTGCCATTGATCCAAGAAAGAGCGATTCCGTTATGGCCTATGCCGACCAGTGGATTCCAATTAAGCCTTCCAGCGACACTGCCCTTATAGATGCCATGGCTTATGTCATCTGGAGCGAAAATCTTCAGGATCAGGATTTTATGGATAAGTTTTGCGTAGGCTTTGATGAGGAACACATGCCTGAGGGCATACCTGAAGGCGAAAGCTATAAAAGCTACATTTTTGGTTTAAAGGACGGCATAGAAAAAACTCCTCAGTGGGCTGAACCTATTACAGGAGTCCCTGCTGATATTATACGCCAACTTGCCATCGAATACGCTACCACTAAGCCTGCAGCACTGCTTCCGGGCTATGCACCACAGCGTACCCTTGTTGGTGAACAGGCATGCAGAGGATTTATTGCCCTTGCGTGTATGACAGGCAATGTAGGTCTTCTTGGGGGAAGCACCGGCGTTCCATATTTGAAGCAGGGACACGGTGGTCCCGGACTTTCCCTGATAGATAACCCTTATCCGGGAGCAATTCCGGTATTCCACTGGACCCGCGCCATCGATGATCCTGAATCCATAGACCCTGTATACAGAGGGCTTAAAGGCGTTCCAAAGCTGGATTTGGGCATAAAAGTCCTCTACAGCCTTGCCAGTGGTATCGTCATCAATCAGCATTCCAATATCAACGATACCAAGCGCATTCTCAGAACTCCCGGAAAGCTGGATTATCTGGTTCTTTCCGACCTGTTCATGACGCCAAGTGCCAGATTTGCAGATATTCTTCTTCCGGGCATATCATTCTTCGAGCTCAGCAATATTCCGAGCACCTGGACCGATGATGACTATCTGCTGTATAACAATGCTATTACCAAGCCTCTCTTTGGAGGTCGTTTTGAATACCAGTGGATAGCCCAAGTGGCTGAAAAGATGGGCTTAAAAGAAGAATTCGACGACGGATGTCTTGATAACGAAAGCTGGATTAGGAGAGTATATGAAGAATGCCGAATCAACGAGCCTGAGCTGCCTGACTACGATTCCTTTAGGGAAAAGGGCTACTATATATTCAATGAACATAAGCCTAAGGTAGTCTTCGAAAAGAACATAAAAGAAGGCATCCCATTCGATACCCCATCCGGTAAAATCGAAATCTTTTCAAAGACATTATATGATCTTGGCAGACCTGAGGAAATCCCGGGCACTCCAAGGCACATATTCTGCGCCGAAGGTCCTGAAGACCGGTTCAAATCCAAATATCCACTTCAGCTCATTGCATATCACACAAAGAAGAGATGTCATTCACAGCATGACCAGAACAAGCTTCTTCAGGAACTTGACCCTACTGCTTTGTGGATTAATCCTGCCGATGCTTCTGAGCGAGGCATTAAGACAGGCGATTTGGTGGAAATATTCAACGACAGAGGTATTATGCGTATCCCTGCCAAGGTTACTGACAGAATCGTCCAGGGAGTTATCGCCGTCAGTGAAGGCGGCTGGTATAAGGAGGCTGAAGACGGAGCTGACATCGGAGGCTCTATAAATGTCCTTACCATGACAGATAAGGCAACTCCGATTGCCAATGGCAACCCTCAGCATACTAACCTGGCAGATGTAAGACCAGCAAAAGCATAAAAAAACTAAACTACGATTTACTAAAGTACACTTTAGTAAATCGTAGTTGTCAAATACCTTTTTCAATTTCTAATCCGTTATAATTACTTATTCAGTTCCCACGTCTTGGTCTCTTTATTCTATTTATGTCATCCAATTTATTATCTGTATTAATAAATTTTTTTGCTTTCAAATTTTGCAATAGCAAAACCAAAGCACAAACAAGCATAATAATGGCTATAATTCTTCCCATAAGGTCTATTCCGTCTATTGAAAATGCTCCAATTACAAAAATTGTACTCATTACAACTCCTATTATAGACCAAATCACGCCAGCTCTTGTCCAAATTTCTTTATCAAATTTCATCGTAATAGTTACCTCCAAGAATTTTTATATAATGCTTAATTATTAATTTTACTGTAGCACTATTCAATAGTATAATACAATATTCCAATACTTAAATGCTTCAAGATTTTCTGTAAAAACTAAAAACAGTTTCCTATATGAATTATATCATTATGCGATATACTTATTTAACTCCCACGTCTTGGTTTCTTTATAAGCCCCAAAGCCTGATTTCGCCTGTGGCATAGCTATAACTATTATTATAATGATAGCCACAATTAGGAATAATCCCTTTTTTTCTGCATATCATAAAGCTCCTCTCGTACTTAAAATAATATGTTAAAACTTGTGCATCTCCTTTCCGACATTAAGCCTTATTTACATTATATAACATTTTATTCCTTCTTCCTACAGTACTACTGAGTTTCTAAAAAAATGTTACAAAAAAAGAGGGCAAAAGCCCTCTAAAAAATTATTTTTTTCTTAGCAGCAGGCTGCTTCGTCAGCCTCGCGTCTTTCTTCAATTGCTTCCTTCAGAATCATATCTTTAACCTTCATTAGACGAGTCTGATTACCACGTTCGTTTTCATCAAGCTTCAT
>JAQXRN010000011.1 GCA_029218545.1 Bacillota bacterium
CTGCAATTCCTAACCAGCTGGGAGCTTATGAATTGTATCAGGTGCCTCATCTTGAAAGATTAGCTGAACGCGTACATAAATATGGAACAAAAATCCTTATGCAGTTGCAGCATCCGGGACGTGAAAATAAATCAAATATGATTGGTGGAAAACAGATTGTTGCTCCATCAGCAGTTATGTGTAAGGTTACTCAGGAGATGCCTCGTGAGCTTACCACAGAAGAATGCTCAAACATTATGAAGGCTTTTGTGAAGGGGGCAGTACTTGCAAAGACAGCAGGTTTTGATGGTGTAGAATTACATGCAGCACATGGTTATCTTTTAAACCAGTTCCTGTCACCATACACAAATAAGAGAACAGATAGATATGGCGGTTCTTTTGGAAATCGAATTCGCATTATGGAAGAAATGATTACTGCAATCCGTCATTTATGCGGGCCAAAGTTTGTTATTTCTGTACGTATTAGTGCTGACGAATTTGTTGAAGGCGGCCTTCATCTCGAGGATATGGTTCAGATAGCGCAAAATCTTGAAACCTTTGGTATTGATGTAATCAACGTAAGTGCAGGAATTTATGAGACATCAACAACCATTATCGAGCCAGCGTCTTATCCACAGGGATGGAAGAAACATCTGGGTACAGCAATTAAAAAAGCGGTTAATATTCCGGTAATTACAGCCAATAACATTAAAGACCCTGAAGTAGCAGAGTCATTATTAGAGGAAGGATGCTGTGATTTTGTTGCAGTAGGCCGAGGACATCTTGCAGATCCGGAATGGGCTAAGAAAGCCAAAGAAGGACGTGCAGATGAAATCAATAAATGTATTGGCTGCCTGTACTGCTTTGGTAGATTATCAGCTGGCGGACATATTGGTTGTGCAGTGAACCCTAAGTGTGGTCGTGAAGTAGAATATGCGAACATTAATAAGAATGGAAACGGACAGAATGTTGCCATCATTGGTGGTGGACCTGCCGGTATGACAGCAGCATTAACCTTAAAGGAGAGAGGATTTAATCCGGTTCTTTTTGAAAAAGCAGCAACACTTGGCGGACAGTTAAATATTGCTGACAAACCTATTTTGAAAGAGAAATTAGGTGCATATAAGGATTCTATGATTACACGCGTTGAGCGCGCAGGAATTGACGTACGCCTTAATACAGTGGCTACAGTTGATATGGTTAAAGAACTTAACCCTGTTGGAGTATTTCTTGCAACTGGTGGTACACCAACTATTCCACCAATTCCAGGAATTGATAAATCCTTTGTTATGACAGCGGAAGAGGTTCTAACTGGTAAAAAGAAACCAGAGGGTAAGGTAGCAATTATAGGTGGTGGAATCACAGGTATTGAAACTGCAGATACCCTTTCTGCTCAAGGCATGGATGTAACAATTATAGAAATGATGCCGGAAATTGGTACAGCGCTATATAAATCTGTTCTTGTTGATTTTACAATGAGACTTCAGAAAAATAATGTTAAGATTAAGACCAGACAGCAGCTTTTTAAAGTTGACGATGGAATGTTGACACTTCTTAATACGCAGACAAGTGAATTCTCAGTTCTTGAAGCAGATACAGTTGTTCTTGCTCTTGGAGTGACACCAAATAAGAAGCTAACGAATGAATTTGAAGAAGCATTTGAAAACTGTGTTGTACTTGGTGATGCAGTTAAATCCGGACGTATTGCAGAAGCAACATTTGATGGCTTAGGACGTGCATCAACATTTTAAGGGGGAATAGAGGATGAAGGATTTTAAGGATAAAGTCGCGCTTATTACAGGAGCCGCTAATGGATTTGGAAAAGAATTTATTAAGGAAGCAGCGAAACGTGAGATGAAAATAGTTGCTGTTGATATCGAGGGCGAAGAAGTTAAGGCAGCATGTGATGAATTAAGGACAAATGGTGCAGATGTTATTGATATACAGGCTGATTTAACAAAGTTTGAAGAGGCAGAAAAGGTTGTAAATATGACTATGGAAAAATATGGACGTATTGACCTTTTAATGTGTAATGCAGGTATTGCAGTTCCACGTTATGTATGGGAAGTACCAATTCGTGATTGGGAATGGATTACACATATCAACCTTCTTCAGCATGTTTATTTTTATAAATTAGTTATTCCAATTATGAGAAAACAAGGAACGCCTTGCCACATCTGTAATACAGCTTCTGTAGCTGGTGTTATAACCTCCAATGGTATGCCGGCTTACCATGCAACTAAGCACGCAGCAGTGGCACTTGCAGAAAGTGTAAGCATGGATCTTGAATGTGTCGGAGCAGATATTAAGGTTAGTGTATTTTGTCCTGGATTTATCCAGACTGACTTACATCATTCCGAACGTCATCGTCCAGAACAGTATGCAGATCCTACAGATCCGTACTACACAAGTCCGGAATTCTATATGGGACAGAAAACGGCAGAGAAGGTTATTGTAACTGGTAAGAGATTGGATTTCGTTGGACCACGTGTATTTAAATCAATAGAGGATGAAGATTTTTATATTCTTACAGATCCACTCTATACAACAATTATTGGTGGTCGAGTAACCGATATGCTTGCCGGAAAAGGACCTAAGTTATCAAATATAAGAAAATAATAAATAGGAGCTTATTCACAGGATAATATTTAATAGCCGCAAAGAGTTTAACTTTTTGCGGCTATTGATTGTTTATTTTTAAATATTGGGTTGGTGTACAGCCATAATTCTTTTTAAATATTTTTATGAAGTGACTTTGACTGGAATAACCCATGCTAGATGCTATCTCTGAAATAGTGTAATTAGAAGATTCCAGGTAGGTAACAGCTCTGCGAAGTCGTTCCTGTTCAATATAATTTGAAATTGTCATATCAAAGTTAGCACGAAAGATATCGTACAACTTATTACGATGTATTCCAGTGAAATGAGTTAAATCTTCAACAGTTATTTTTTCATGGATGTGGTCGTTGATGTAATTAATGCATAAGTTACATACGCTAGGTAAATATTCCATATTAGAGCTATCCTTGACGAGATTACAATATTCGTAGGAAGCTCTTTTTAATTCAGTTATACATTCAATGATGTTTTTGGCCTGCTTGAAGCGCCCGATCTGACTTGTATAGGTATCAAAACAGACTTGAATATCAGCGCCTCCCTTTAAGGCACCTTGGAACATGAAGGTATAGAAAGGAATGCATAGAAAGCTAAAATCTTCAACATGAAGATTAAGGCTGATAAGTGTATTAACGAGGTTGTCCTGCCAATGTTTTATCAGTGCATCCATATTTCCCACTGAAATAATGGAATAGAGTGACTGCTGAAAAAAATAGATAGATGAGATAGGTATCTTATTTGTGTTAGCGAAATGACCGGAAACAAAAGGCTTTGCCTTAATATTCTGAAGAAAATTCAGGTTTATAATTTCGGAAGGTGTGTAGTCCGTATGCAGATAGTTATTGGAAATGGAAGCTAAAATTCCGGCAAAACGGAAAAAATCCAAAGGAACGAACTTCTCTAAAATGGAGTGTAACCGTAACGATTCTTCATTGGTTGTAATTGGTAAAAATGCATTGAGAGAATTTTCTAAAGACAAATGTGTAATGCAAACCGGGCCAACAAATAAATATTCTGTTTCTGATAATTTAACAACTCCCTGAAGTATGGAAAGAGAATACAGATAGATATAAGGTGCATTTTCAGAACAAGGTCTTTTTGAAAAAAAGTCTAAAATATAGTTGGCCATGTCGCTACTAAGATAATGATGGTCCTCAACAGTAGGGCAATAGAGTGTTTCACCTTCGTTTGAGATGAGGGAAATAGGTGCTTGAGTAATAAGACTTAATAAATCAATATTTTTTGGTAGAACATTTTTTTCATTCATAAAAAATCCTCACATATTTATACGATTATACTAAAATGTTATACGATTATAATATCATATAGGGAGAAAAGATGCTATATTAAGTTTAGTGATATTGTTAAAAAATTGATTATTCGGAAAGGGGTACAAAAATGAATAAAGATGATTTGATGACACCATATTCCTTGGATCCAAATCGTAATAAAAAGGATCCAAGAGCTGGTATTATTCCTGAATCAGTTGATATGGACGCACCTTTTAGAGAACCGCTTGCAAGACTTGCTAAGGTTATTACCGATAGAGCTGCTGTTAAGCTTGGTAAGGAAAAGATTACAAAGGAAAGTCCAGAGTATTGGGGAATCTACAATTTAGTTACAGATGAGCAGTGTGAAATTGCTTTAAAGATGGATAAACGTAAACCAAAGACATTTAAAGAGATGCAGGCTCTATGCCCAGAATATACAGCGGAAGAGCTTCAGAAGCATTTGGACGAAATGGCTTACAATGGTATTATTGAATACAATAATGAAAATGTTGAGAATGTAAGACAGTATGTGCTTCCGATGTATGTACCTGGTTCAGCTGAATTTGGTAACATGAATGCAGATATTATTGCAAAACATCCAGAAGTAGGGGCCTTCTTTGAACGTATGAGTCGTATTCCTCTTGAAGGATTAACTCAGATGGTACCTATGGGTGGTGCTGGTGTTGGAATGCATGTTATTCCGGTTGAGAAATCAATTGGTATGGATAACAATTCTGTAAGCCTTGAGCATATTTCTTATTGGTTGGATAAATATGAAGGAAAATACGCAGCAAGCGCTTG
>JAQXRN010000012.1 GCA_029218545.1 Bacillota bacterium
TTAAGTATGTGGATAAGGTTGAAATCACATATGTTGATATTGGAGTACCGAGGAAGTTCCTCTTATATGAGTTTGTACTCTAATCAAGACATAGTAACAGTTATATCTTGAACATTGTACAAACAAATTCCAGTTTGTAGAGATGTAAATTGAATATG
Source organism: Bacillota bacterium (assembly GCA_029218545.1). Lineage (GTDB taxonomy): Bacteria > Bacillota > Clostridia > Peptostreptococcales > Anaerovoracaceae > Fimisoma. The sequence goes on from JAQXRN010000012.1 coordinate 159, forward strand.
AGAATGGGCTACGAATAGCTTAGCAAGTACATGCAGTGTCAGAGATGGCGCTGCTTTTTTATTACTGCGAAAGGAGGAGAAGGATGAGTAAGGTAATAGCTATTTGTAACCAGAAGGGCGGCGTAGGCAAGACAACTACTGCAGCCAACTTAAGTGCGGCTCTGGCCATGGAATGTAAGAAGGTTCTTGCCATAGATATGGACCCGCAGGCTGATTTATCTACCTGTCTTGGCTTTGCAAGAACGGACGCGCTGGATGTAACTGTGTCGGATATGATGACCAAGGCAATCAACGATGAAGCGTTCAGCTGGAGAGAAGGCCTGCTTGAAAGCAGGGACGGGGTGTATAATATATAAAAAGAACGAATGTTCTTAACTGTAATGATGGGGAGGAAAATCAAATGCATTCACAGTATAACGGACCTATAAAAGTGTTGGCAGTCTTTGAAAAAGGCACACTGCCCGTTCCATGTAAGTATAAGACTATGAACAAGTACGGCGAAGTGGAAATTGTGTCAATTAATAAGATTACATGGGTGGATCGCAGAGCGACATCCTTTGTTGACTATCATTGTGAAAGCTATTATGATAGCATTGTAAGAAGATATCAGCTCAGATACTGGAAGGATAGTTTCAGGTGGGAACTGATAGCAAAATAAAATTGAATGTTAACGAAAGAGAGTCTGAATATGCAGATACAATTGTCCGATCATTTTACATATATTAAAGTGATAAGATTTACTTTACCGACAATAGCCATGATGATTTTTACATCTGTTTACAGTGTGGTTGATGGTTTTTTTGTATCTAATTTTGCTGGTAAGACACCTTTTGCAGCAATTAATCTGATAATGCCTGTACTAGTCATACTGGGAACTGTAGGTTTTATTTTCGGAACGGGTGGAACAGCCCTCGTTGCAAAGACATACGGAGAAGGTGAAAGGGAGAAAGCCAATCGCTTGTTTTCCCTGTTTGTTTATATTGCTTTCGCAGTTGGAGTAATTCTTTCCATCGTTGGACAGATTTTTATAATGCCGGTCGCATCACTTTTGGGTGCGGAAGCCGATTTGCTGGATAACTGCGTCCTCTATGGAAGGATAATTCTTATTTCACTGCCTTTTTTTATACTGCAGATTATGTTTCAGAATTTTTTCGTAGCAGCGGAAAAGCCAAAGTTGGGCTTTGCTGTAACAGTTTCATCAGGTGTTGCAAATATGATTCTGGATGCTGTCCTTGTACTCGGTCTTCCTCAGGAATACAAGCTGGCAGGTGCGGCAATTGCAACTGCAACTGCAGAAATAATCGGAGGCACCATTCCTCTAATATATTTCAGCAGAAAGAACAGCAGCATACTGCGATTGGGAAAGACATACTTTGACGGTAAAGCAGTTCGTCAGGCTTGTATAAATGGCTCATCTGAATTCATGAGCAGTATTTCTATGAGCATTGTGGGAATTCTATATAATCTTCAACTGATGAAATATGCCGGAGAAAATGGAGTTGCTGCTTATGGTGTTATGATGTATGTCAGTATGATTTTCTGTGCAGTGTTTGTAGGATATTCCATAGGAATTGCTCCTGCAATAAGTTACAACGACGGTGCGAAAAATTATGATGAATTAAAAGGTCTTTTCAGAAAAAGTCTTACCCTGATTGGACTGTTCAGTGTATGCATGGTAGCATGTGCTGAAATATTTGCCAGACCGCTTTCATCTTTTTTTGTAGGATATGATGAACAGCTGTTCAGCCTTACTGTTTCCGGATTCAGAGTCTTTGCCATATCCTTTGGATTTATGGGATTTGCAATATTCTCCTCGGATTTCTTTACTGCACTCAATGACGGACTTACATCAGCACTGATTTCGTTTCTGAGAACGCTGGTGTTTGAAAGTATATCTATTTTGCTTTTGCCGCTGATCTTCGGTGTTGAGGGAATATGGTTATCTGTAGTTATTGCAGAACTTATGGCAGTTGTACTTGGAACACTTTTCTTGGTTATAAAGCGAAAGAAATATCACTACTGGTAATAGATAGTATCAAATGACCTATGAAAAAAATGGGCAAAGAAATCCACAGTTAACACACGGTAGATGTAATGGAGCTTATATTTGTTTTTGCCGTAATCCGCATCCAAATCCTTCTGTTCCACTTTTTTAAGATTGTGGAGATAGTAAGGACATTTGGGATTGACACATTTGTGTACGCGGAAGAACTTGCGGTCTTTCTTGGCAACCAAGGTATTGCCGCAATGAGGACAGGTAAGCCGGATGGGGGTGGTGACCACTTCGCCGGATGAGAAAGTCTGTCCGCAGACCTTGCACTGATATTGGCCGTTTCCACCATTGTTATCGTAGATGTAATGGTGAGGGGCACCACATAAGGGACAGATGGTATCTTCGGGAATGGATTTGCCATTGCGTCGCTGAACCGGCTTAACAGGTTTGCCATACTTCCACTGATAGTATTCGAGAAGGAATTGCCAGTCCTGCCTGATAAAAGGTTTGATGACAGGGAGCTTATCAATCTTAAATTTCTGGTACTTTGGAGAGTGTGAATCGTCAAAAGCCCACTGCTTAAGAGGGATATATCTGCAGATAAAATTTAAAAGCCAGCAGATTTGTTTATGTTGGTATTGAATAAATTGAAGTAGATAAAGTATAATGTCCATGAGCATTGCTCCTTTTGGTATTTTGGAATTTTGGTCGAGGACATTATATCAAAAAAGGGAGGTCAATGCTCTTTTTATTTGCAAACTCCCGAAAATAAAGGTTTTAGAAAGAAAAAAAGGTAGTAAATTTGACACTACC
>JAQXRN010000013.1 GCA_029218545.1 Bacillota bacterium
TCTATTGTTTTTTCTCGATTATAGGTGGGAATAACCACACTAACCAAATATTCATTCATATATTTTCTCTTCTCACATTATTACTTTATTTCACACTCTCATAGAATTTATTGAATTCAAAAGTCACATTCAGAAAACCTATCGTTCATCACACAAACGCACTTTTCTGAATGTGACCTTCAAATAAACCATTTACATATATTCTGCCTATTTTTTCTGATCCAAAAATCTGGCAGCCGACACACCTGCATTGCTCATATTCTGATAATACCCATAGGCGGCCTTAACCGATTTTCTGCTTTTTGCAATCTCTTTCTTTTCTTTTGCAAAATATGTTTCCACAGCAGCTTTATTCCTGCTTTCTTTTGCCTGGATGCAAACACTTATATCGGTAATCCTGGCAATCAGTTCCTGCATCCGTCTAATTTGCCCGGCATATTTACTGCGGTCCTTTTGCAGTTCCTGACGAACCTTATCATAGAGAGTCTCAAAGCCACTGTCCAAACCATCAAGTTGATCAATGAATTCGTCTTTTTCATCCACAATCTCATCGAAGTGTTCCAAATCGAGTGTTTCTTCTTTAAAAAGTGCCGCTTGCGCATCACTCAACTCATCTATTTGCTCCAAGATAGCAAGCTTCTTCTCAAGGCTTTCCTCCAGCACATTCAGATAGTTGTTCAACATACAACTCCCTTCTCTCGATTGATCCGCATAACTTCCTTCCAAGTATCTTTGATCGCATGCAGATGGGTAAGCACTTCGTTAAGGATTTCAGGATCCTTATGGATATTTGCTTCCAGAAGTCTTCTGTCAATATACTGATACATATTGTCAAAATCCTGGGCCACCGGATATTTCATATCCAGAGTAACCATGAGATGTTCAATAATCCTCTGTGCCTTGCAAATATTCGTATGTGCTTTCTCTATCTCCTTCTGTTCAATAGCCAGAACTGCAATATTGCAGAACTTGATAGCTCCCTCGTATAAAAGAAGTGTCAATTCGGCCGGAGAAGCTGTGAGAACTTTACTGTTTTTGTACTGTGCATATGCGTTAGGTAATGCCATATCATGAGCCTCCAAACATATTTGCTACTGCGTTGGAATTAGACTGCATCTTCGCCATGGCAGTCTCCATCTTAGCAAATTTCTTATACCACTTATCTTCGTAATCCTGCAGCTTCGCTTCTGCTTCTTTGATTTTCGAAGTATAGTTGGTATAATCATCTTTCATTTTCTTGTCATCATAGACTGTATTGATACTACTGTAATCAGATCTTGCCATCAGATCTTTCATTTTAGAATTCAGGCTCTTACCAAGCTGTGTAAAGAATGCCACTACACTATCAGGATCTGTGGAAATCATTTCCTGTAAAGTATTGGTTTTCCCTTTCACATTCTCATCATCCGCGTCGCCGTTGATATGATAAGCATTCTTTTCGTTATCACCGGCATTGAAATAACCCAAAGTCTCAATGCCAAAGCTGGCCAATGTCATGGTCTTGCCGTTAATCGTGAACCCGGATGCCATAATCTCTTTCAGAGCGCTGGAAACATTATTCAAGGTAGAATCTCTACGGAGAAGGGAATCTTTAATCTTAGTCTCCCATTTTTCTACTTCCGTATCACTCATAGTATCTTTTTCTTCATCAGTCAGTGGATCATACCCTTTGGATGATTCTGCGTTGTATAGCTTATCCATCTCATTGATCAGTTCGCCATACTCCTTAATGAAGCCCTTGATCATGTCATAGATGCCGCTAACATCACTCTCTGTTGTCAAGGTAATCTTTTCTCCTCCGGAAGTAACTCCCTTACAGGTGATGGTGAGTCCATTGATCTCGAAGGTATTGTTGCTTGAAGTAAAGGTTGCTCCGTTTAATACAATCTCGGAATCCTGTCCATCTGTCTTAACAGCACGTTCACTTGCCGGTCTTGCATCAAATGCAGCTTTGTTTGCAGCATAATCTGCGACCATATCCTTCGCCTGATTAATTCTCTCTTCAACATACGCCGTTGCTTCTTCGATCGTCTTTGTTCCGGCAGACTTGTCATCATTGACATAATCCCGGTTCAGTACGTACACTCTATCCTGTTTTGAAGCAATATCCTCAGCGTTCTTCTTGTAACCTTCCAGATAGGACAGCTCACTTTTGGCCTTGTTGAGTTTTTCCTGCGCCGCTTCCTTCTCTTCAGCCGTTGCATTTTCATCGTTAACAATCGCCTCAGAAGCTTCTTTGGAAGCCTGAAGTTCCTCTATTCTGGCACTTAATTTTTCACTGAAATCCGGTGCAGTTACATCATCAAAAACAGCACTCTCAGCAAATTCTTTCTGATATGCTTCAACAAGCGAATCCTGCTTCTTATTCAGATTTTCAATCTGACTGACCAAAGAGTCACGCTCTGCAGTGTATGTTTTTAACAAATCAGCTGTTCTGGAATCAATCTCCTTCTGCTTATCCTCTTCAGACATATCGGCCCACTTTTTGTATGCCGCTAGGACTTTGTCATCATCGGAACCGCTTCCGTAAGTGAGGATTCCCAATTTGTCCATAGCAGCCAATCCATCACTGTTATCTGCTATGATGGTAAAGTCGCTGGCTGCTCCGGTTTCTTTCGACCCAATGAACAAACGTTGGTTCTTAGCATCAAAGCTGGCTTTTACACCGGCGTTTTGCAGCTTGGTAACCACATCACTGATAGTGGTGTTCTCATCTATTGTGATATCCACAGTTTTTCCGGAGGTATGTATCGCAAATTTACTTCCGTTTGCTACCCCAAGCTTATCAACCAATTTGCTGCCGGATGTTACTTTATTTCCATCTTTATCCTTGATAACTCCACCGGTCATATATCCGGCCTTGGCAAGCTTGTTGATCTCCATTTCCTGGACACTGTCCATGGCAGCATCTTTGGTAATCACACTAACCAGATTGTCATTGGAGGAAACGGTCTTCTTCTTCATATAGGAAGACTGATAAATCATGTTCTCCAGACTACCATTATAAAATTTCTTAATCTTCGTATTTAGGTCTTTCCAGGCCGCCTGTTTCCACTCCAGCTTTGTCTGTTCCTTCTTAAGGTTATCTACCTTAGTCCTTTTTGCTGCAACAAGTTCCTGGATAATTGACTCTGTATCTAATCCGGAATTCATTCCGGTTAAGCGCATTGCCATATCCTCTTCCTCCTGATCTTATCGGCGTTCGTCAACAAGTATACCGGCCAATTCCCACGCCTTTGCTATCATATCAAGGGTTTTTTCCGGTGGAAGTTCTTTGATCACTTCCTTGGTTTCCTTATCAACTATCTTAATGGTTACACGATTTGTTTCCTCATGAATTCCGAAGATTGCTTCGGACTGAGGCATATTTTTATTCAGCTTCTCAACTGCTTTCTTGATCTGCTCGTTGCTGGCTGCCTGTCGGTTTTCGCCACTGTCCTGTCCGTTCGCTGCACTTCCCTTTTCTTCTGCTGCTTCAACAATACTCACAGCAGGGTCTGCCATCTTTGCTGTTTCCTGAGCTGCTACATCCGTGTATTCGCTTGCAGGTTTCTCTGTCTTCTCGACAGGTTTTACATTAGTCATTGTCTGAGCCTGTATGCTCATCATGCTTCCAATAGGTTCTAATGCCATTTTCATTCACCTCCGT
>JAQXRN010000014.1 GCA_029218545.1 Bacillota bacterium
TCTTAGGGTGTTGGCCTCCACACCAAGGAGAATTTCCATGTCAGGATAAAGAGGCTTTAACCTTTCAATTTCCTGTCTCATTCCTATGAGTTTGCCCCTTTTTATCCCGTAAGTCAGATGCCCAGGTCCATGGTCTGTAATGGCTACAGATTTTAATCCTTTAGCAGACGCAACCTTTACATTATCCTCGATAGTACCCTTACCATGGGAAAAAACTGTATGAGTATGGTGATCATAGACCATTCTGTACTGCGAAGCTATCTTCTTAATGTTATCCAATGATTCTTACCTCCGGCTTCAATTCAACTCCAAATTCATCGTAAACTCTGTTCTGGCAAAGTGCAATCAGCTCAAGAATGTCTGTAGCTGTTGCACCACCTTTGTTGATAATAAAGCCACTGTGAAGAGTGGATACTTCAGCACCGCCTACGCTGACGCCCTTTAAGCCCGCATCTTCCACCAGTTTACCTGCAAAATATCCTTCAGGACGCTTAAAGGTGCTTCCTGCCGACGGATAGTTCACAGGCTGCTTGCTGTTTCTCTTCTGGGCAAGTTCCTTCATCTGAGTTGAAATATCTTCATAGCTGCCCTTTTTTAGTTCAAGGCATGCCTCAACTGCAATATATCCGTTTTCTTCTAAGATGCTGTGTCTGTATCCAAATTTCATTTCTTCGTTAGTGAAGATTTTTTCTTCTCTGCCGTCTGGAGAAACAGCCTTGACCCACTTGACAATCTGCTTCATTTCTCCGCCATAGGCCCCTGCATTCATAAACAGCGCACCACCGAAGCTTCCCGGAATGCCGCTGGCAAATTCAAAGCCTGTCAGACTGTTTTCCAGTATGGTTTTTGCCATAACAGAAAGCAGAGCTGCACTGCCTGCAATTACGCGGCAGCTTTCCCCCATCTTCAGTTCAGTGGCGTTACCTTCAATCTTTACATAGGAAAACTCCTTGGAAAGCTTTATAACAATTCCGTCATAGCCGCTGTCCTTAAACAATGTATTTGAGCCGTTTCCCAGCATCATATGATTAATTCCTTCTTCATCAAAAAACTGAAGAAGGCTCTTTAGTTCTTCTGTCGATTTAACCTCAATTAAAGCTTTGGCACTTCCACCTGCCTTAAAGGAAGTATATTTGCTCATGGGAGCATTTTCTATAATAACTGCTTCAGGACTAACCTTGTGAATCAGTTCCTTTATCCTTGTCATTGAAAGTAAATTCATGTCTTCCAAAGATAACCTCCTTGTCAATTCCGTATTTATCAAAATTTTCATATACCATTGTGTCAGATGGTAGATTCTTCTTTTCAAGTTTACTGTTGATGGTTCTTGCAAAATATACGTAAATTATTGCCATTGTCGGAACTCCCAGTATCATTCCGGCAAAGCCAAAGAGTCCACCACCAACGATAATGGCAAACATAACCCAAAAGCTTGCAAGTCTTGTTGTCTTGCCGAGAATTTTAGGTCCGATAATGTTGCCATCAATCTGCTGCAATAGCAATACCCATATTGCAAATTTCACTGCAGATACAGGTTCCACGAATAGAAGCAGAATAATGGAAGGAATCGCTCCTATAAAAGGTCCGAAGAAAGGAATAATATTGGTAAACCCTACTATTACGCTTATGAGCATGGCAAGAGGCATGTTGAAAAGCTGCATTCCTACAAAACAGATTATTCCGATTATTATGGAGTCTATAATCTTACCGTTGATAAAGCCCCCGAAAGTATTGTTGCAAAGCTTGCCGAATTCAAAAATTTCATCTGCAGTTTCTTTTGAAAACACTGCCATGATGAACTTTTTCATCTGCGCCTGAAAGATTTCCTTGCTGTTTAAGACATAGACAACGATTACAACAGCTACGAAAATATCTATCGCCGTTGAAAAAGTGCCTATAATTCCCATGGACAGGCCTGAAATCAAAGTTTCTGCAGTTGCCGCCGCATTGTTCTGAGCCCATTCGATAGCCTTTTCAGATATTCTGTCAAGACCCATGTGAACGTACTTGGCCATTTCAGGGTTTTCTACCATTCTCTTATCAAGCCAGTTATATGTGTTTTCAATCATGGACGGAACATCTCTTATGAGTCCTATGATACTGTCAATCAGCTCAGGAACCACCAGCATAAAGAAGCTGAAGCATACTGCAAAAAGAATTATCAGTGTGACTATAGTTGCCACAAATCTGCAGAACTTGTAAGTTTTTATTTCTTTTCTAAACCTTCCTCTATTTCTCTTATACAGGTATTTAAGTGTTCTATTGTAAATAGGGCACAGCAGATAAGCCACAATAATTCCCAGATAAAAGGGCGTCAGAATGCTGTTGATAGTTCTTATTACACCAAAAACGTTTCTTGTGTTATATAACAGGTAATAGCATAATAAAATTCCTATACCCGCCAGAAAAATTGACAGACCGAATTTTGCATATTTTGATTTAATTTTCAGTTTGTTTCCCATCTGAAATTTCTCCTGTTTTGCAATATTTTACTAACCAATATTTTTAATCATACCTTAATATTTAATCATACCTTAAGTTGCAGCAGTGGTCAACTGAATCATAAGCTTCATTCTGTCCAGAATCTCTTTTTTTAGCACTTCATTAAGCCCCTGCAAATTGCCTGAATTGCCTGTCTTCAGAGCTTTAGAGACGATCTCGTTGTAATGTTGCTCCTTAATGGAAGGCACAACAACAGGATATCCCTTTATCAGTAGATAGTATGCCACTGCCGCCCTTGCTACAAGTGCATTTTTATCAGGGAAAGGACATATGGAAAGGATTCCGTTATGTATCTTTTCAGCGTATTCAAAGCATTCCTCTCTTGAAGCATCAGCTGCCATGGCATCGTCAAAAATCAATGCCAGATTTCTCATCCTTTCTGCTATTTCGCCCGGCGACGGAGGAGTGTAATCCCATTCATAAATGACAAGGCTCCGTCTCCTGTATTGACCATATTCATAGCCCTCCGACCTATTGCTTCCGCCTTTACACAGCACATAATATACGGAATCTAAAAAATCAAGGTTCAGCTTCTGCCTTAAATCGTACAGTTCAAAGAGCTTATTCAAAAGCTCTCCAAGGTTCTGTACCAGAAGGTTATCACCTATAGTAAGGCCTATGCATCCGTTTCCATTGATGTAATCTTCAATCTGGTCTCTGGTTACTGAGCTTCCCTCAAGCTGCATATTCATATAAATCCAGTCAACCTTCTGAACGTAAGAGAAGTAATTCTTTATTTCAGGGGAAAAAGGCATGCGATTGTTAAGGATTATCATCTTTTTCTTTATCTCTCTAAGCATAGTATATCCCCCTTGTTTCAAAACTTGTTCTATCCCTTGTATTTTACCATACAAATCCCAATTTATCTATGATATACTATGTTAGATAGAAAGGATATTTTTATGAGAATTCTAGTAATAAGCGATACCCACGGCAAGCTGGACCGCTTCTGGGAGGTATTTAACAAGTTAAGAGTCGAGGACCCTGTACAGATGATAGTCCATTGCGGAGACTATCTTCAGGATGCAAAGGACATTAGAATGCGCGCAGGCATCCCTGTGATTTCGGTGGGTGGCAACTGTGACGGCAACTTTGATGATGACGGCTACTCCATTTTGGAAACCGAAGCGGGAGATTTCATGGTGACTCACGGACACATGCAAAATGTAAACTTTAATCTTCAAAAGCTCTATTACAGAGCTCAGGAGGCGGGCTGCATTGGCGCACTCTTTGGACATACCCACAGAAGCTGCTATGTGGACCATGACGGCATATATCTTATGAACCCGGGCAGCCTCAGCGAACCACGCGACGGAAGCGGAGGAACCTTTGGCATTCTGGACACTCAGGAAACAGGTGTATGGGGCAAGATATACCGCTACGAGGATTTCATGGGAATCAAATGCTCCGGTGGAGGCAACTCCGGTAATTCCGGCACTTCTAAACCTAAGCCAAAGGTTACCGGCGGCAAATTAAGAAGCTTATTAAACTACAGCGATAGATTTTAACCTAGGAGGAAGATTAATGGATGTTAAAAAATTAATGGTAGCACACCCTGAAGTTTCAGATATGGCAGACTACAAGGAGATTTTCTGGATTAACCAAAAGTCAATTACTCCTGCTCCGATTCCTTTTGGAATGAAGGATATTGAAGATGCAGAAGCCAGGCTTGCACGTTTCGCGCCATACATCATGAAGGCTTTCCCTGAAACAGAATCAACAAAGGGGATTATAGAGTCAAAGCTTGTTGAGATTCCTAAAATGAAGTGTGCTCTTGAAGAAATGACAGGTAATTTCGGCGGCAAGCTGTTTCTAAAGTGTGACAGCCACCTTCCTATTTCAGGTTCAATCAAAGCTAGAGGTGGGATATATGAAGTTCTAAAGCTGGCCGAAAAGATAGCTATAGAAAAGGGAATGCTGACTTTGGAGGATGACTATTCCAAGATCGACAGCGATGAATTCCGCAAGCTGTACAGTAATTATTCAGTGGCTGTAGGCTCCACAGGAAACCTTGGACTTTCCATAGGTATCATCAGTGCAAAACTGGGCTTTAATGTTACGGTTCACATGTCAGCTGACGCCCGCCAGTGGAAAAAGGATCTGCTCCGTTCAAAGGGTGCCATCGTAGTTGAATACCCTGACGATTACCAGAAGGCCGTTGCCGAAGGCAGAAAAGAAGCTGCAAACGATCCAATGTGCCACTTCGTAGATGATGAAGGCTCAGTTGACTTGTTTACAG
>JAQXRN010000015.1 GCA_029218545.1 Bacillota bacterium
TAGCTTTTGTGATAACGTAATGAATGGCTGATAGCTTTTCTGTAAAAAGGTTGTCAAAAATTTTTTTGAAAAATTTTTGTAATAATAAAAAAATCCTCATATATGAGGATTTTGTGTAAAGTAAAAATACTTGACAAATATAGTAAAAAGGAGTAAACTGGTAGCATAAAGTTAGATATATGGAGTTCATCAGTCAAGTTCAAAGGAATAGCAATAGCATTATCTTAGTCGGTCTATGTAAGTCTATCCGGGATATGTGCGTGTGTGACGAAACGTACATAAAGGAACGATGCTTGTCAACTATAGAATCATCTGAGACAATATGATTTGAATGATTAGAAGCAGTGAGCAGATTTAGTGTATAGCACTAATTCTGTAAACTGCTTTTTTGTTTGCTCTTTTATCCCGGAAAGGAGTGATTCGTATGGCATATAACAAGGATGTTCGTGTGTGTGAGAAATTATTGTTGTCACAGCAGGAAGCGGCTGCATATGCAGGTGTTGGAATACATCGGCTTGAGGCATGGATGCGAGAAGCCCAATGTCCTTTTGTTGTAAAAAAGGGCGGGCATAGATGTGTTAACAGACAGCTATTGGAAGAGTACCTACGTACTACAAAAGTACTTAAGTGAAAGGAGCAACATTATGATTCAGACTAGAAATAGTGTAATGAGGGATGAAACGGAGAAATATCTTGATAATTTAGATGTAAATCTTTCACCTAAAGAAATAGAAAGTGAATTGCTGGATAATATTCAGTTTGCCTTCGATTGTCGCAATCAATGTGCTCCCAAGTGCGATAGGTGGCGTAAGCCTGCACGCTTGAGTAATATGCAAATCGCAATGATTCTTCTTCGCAAAGAGCATATTAAGATGATTTGTTGCTGTAACCAAATGTGCAGTCGTAAATATATGGTTCTTTCAATATATGATGAGGCATCAGGTTTATATATTTCTGATAATTGCATTTTTGAGCGAATTATACGTGCGTATAATTATGATATTTCGAGCAAAGACATCAAAGAAGTTATCAATATTTTGATGTCGGAGGCAGATGTGGTATTTAAGACAACCGAAGCTGACTTGATTCCTGTAAATAATGGTGTGTTCGATTATTCTACTAAAGAATTGCATGAATTTTCTCCCGAATACGTATTTACATCAAAAAGTCCGATTGATTATGATGATTCGATTGCTCTCAAGATATTTACGGAAGAGGATGGAAGCACTTGGGATGTTGAATCATGGATGCAGACACTATCAGATGACCCGCAAGTGATTTGTAATATGTGGGAAATATTGAGTGCAGTACTTAGACCAAATGTACATTGGAATAAAGCGGCATGGTTGTATGGTAATGGAAATAATGGTAAAGGAACATATTCACAGATATGTCGTGATTTAGTGGGTTCGGAAAGCTGTGCTTCAATACCTTTGGCAGATATGGGGAAAGATTTCATGCTAGAGCCATTGGTAAGAGTAAGTGCCATTATTGTAGAAGAAAATGATGAGGGACAATATATTGATAAGGCGGCAAATTTGAAAAGTATCATCACAGGTGATGTAATTAGATTAAACATCAAATTTGAGAATCCTATTCAAATTCAACCACATGTGTTCATGATTCAGTCGATGAATACATTGCCACGTACTAAGGATAAAAGTGATGGATTTTACAGACGACAGTTGTTTGTTCCATTCTCGAAATGCTTCACTGGTAATGAGAATAAGAAGATTAAATCTGTATATTTGAAAGATATTGATGTATTGAAATATATTCTCCACAAGGTTCTGAATACGAATTTTTACGAATTCTCAGTATCAGGGGCGAGTGAGATATTGCAGAATCGTTTTATCTATAACAATGAGCCTGTTCGTCAGTTCTGTGAGGAGTTTATCATGGAATGTAAATGGAATTTTTTACCGAATAATTTTCTGTATGAGGGTTATAAGGCTTGGTATAAGAAGAATTGCCCTGCTGGAGAGCCACAAGGTAAGAACACCTTTCTTGAAGAATTACGTGAAGTTATTAGAGATAAGGGTGATTATGAGATTTGGGATAATAAGCAACGACCATTTCATTCTTCAAAATCAAATATTGCATATACATCAGAACCTTTGATTATTGAGTACAATTTGACAGATTTTATGAATATGGGATACAGAGGTAATGATACAGAGCTTCGGAGCAGGTATCAACCACCAGCCACGATGCTTGGTATCAGAAGAATATAGTTGGTATGTTGGTGCTTACTGCATCAACATACGTTATGAAAAGGAGTGTATAATATGGCAAGTATAAAACCAGAGACAGTACCTATCACGCAAAAGATATTATTGACTATAAATGAGGCTTCGGCATTATCAGGAATAGGCATCACGAAGATGACTGAAATGGTATCGGATGATTTGTGTCCGTTCTCAATGCGAAACGGAAGAAAGATTCTAATAAAAAGAGTGCTTTTGGAAGAATTCTTGAACGATGCCGCAACAAGAATGATATAAATATTGAGTAATTTTGCTTTTTATGGTACAATAACTTGTCGTATTGAGCTCTTTTCATGTTCGTATGAAAGGAGTTTTAGATATGGGTAAGAATATAGAAGGCAAGGAGTTAGGTGAAGGATTATCGCAGAGAAAAACGGACGGATATTATTCTGCCAGATTCACAAATAGTAAAGGAAAGCGTGTAGAGAAGTATTTCAAATCATTAAAAGATGCCAAGCGTTGGTTGTTTGAGGCGAAAACAAATGATAGCAATGGTTTGTTGGTGTCATCTGCAAATATCACAGTTGATAAGCTGTTTGAGACATGGATTGAGGCTAGAATTAAGAGTGTTAGACCTAATACAATTCGTAATCACAAGGAACGATATAAGCGTAATATTCAGTCTCATATCGGAAGGATGAAAATTACTTCTGTGAAGCCGATGCACTGCCAGATGATACTTGATGATATGGTTGCTGACTATAAAGGCTCGACAATATATCAGGCACTGCTAACTATGTGTGGAATGTTCAATTGGGCTGTTGAGAATGATTTCTTGGTAAAATCACCAGTTACAAGAACGGGTGTAAAGATGCCTAAGGAGATTGACAAGAAAAACCGTGCATTAACAATTGACGAGCAGAAGAAGTTTTTAGAGGTTGCTAAGGATTCTAGTAATTATTTGCAATTCAAATTAGTACTGCTGACTGGCTTAAGAACATCTGAATTGATTGGTTTGAAATGGTCTGATGTTGACTATGAATATGGTGAATATGGAAGTATTTCTGTAGAGCGGAATCTTGAGTATCGACATAGTACAGGTGAGTGGTTGTGGGGTCCGCCAAAATCAAAGTCAGGATATAGAACGATTCCTCTTACCAAAGAAGCCAGAGAAGTTCTCGATGAAGCTTATCGAGTTAAGCATATTAACCTTACAGAAGATACGCCCGAAGAATTCAGAGATATTATCTTTTTGAATCGCAAAGGTTTGCCGACAAAGAATTCTGCATATGACACTACATTATACAAACTATGCGATAAAGCAGGAATTGAGCATTTTTCAATGCATGTACTAAGGCATACATTTGCAACACGATTTTTGGAAATGTCAGAAGGTAAAGAACGCTATAAAGTGCTTTCCGAATTGTTAGGTCACTCCAGCATAAATATCACTTTGAACATCTACTGTCATATTACTGATGAATTGAAGCAGAATGTTATGAGAGAATTCAATGATATGAATATACTGAATGGTTTTTCAGCATAAGTAATTGGTAATGGCGTAGAAGCTGGCGTAAACTATTGTGATAATTCGCTAAAAGCCTTGAAAACAAAGGAAATAAAGAAAGGAAACATAAATTATGAAACTAGGAATTGTGGGATTGCCTAACGTAGGTACAAGTA
>JAQXRN010000016.1 GCA_029218545.1 Bacillota bacterium
GCTTCTGCATTAAGAGCTTTAATTACCTCTAATTCACTATTTAAGCTGATATCTGCAATTCTGATTACATCTTCAACTTCACTTAACATAGGAATTCTGATAAGCATCATTTTCTTTTCAATGCCTGCATCCTTTGCATCTTCCAGCTGTTCAAGTCTCGATGAAGCAATAAACGCTACGCCTGCTTCGTCAAAAGCCTTTGATACTTCTACAAGTCCGTTGGCTCCTTTTACTACACCGGCTACCTGAATTCCCATGCTGCCGCATTTATCAACTACTTTAGCTACATTGTGTCTTAAGTGCGCCAGATTGATCTCGAGTTTTGGATATCTCTGCTTCATATATTTTTCCTCCCTATCTATTATATAAACAGTTCTTTCCTACTTTTTTATTTAATATACGATTTTATTGCTTTAACGGTTTCGTAATAATCTGTCCGAACCTGTTCCAGCAGACGCTGGTCCACATCAGCTGTTTTGGCACTTTCATCTCTAAGAAGCTCTGTCACAACGCTTACAGATTTGAGAAGGCGCTTAAACCCCAGATTTGCGGCCACGCCTTTTAATGTGTGAGCGTGCAGGAATGCATCTTTTCTGTTCCCTGCCTCTATTGCTTCATTTAACAGCTCAAAGCTCTTATCATCAATAAATCTGACTATAAATTTCTCTATCAGCTGCTTGCTGGGTAATCTGCCAAACACTTCTTCATAATCGCTTCCTATGCTGGAATACAAATCTTCTATCGACATGGCTTAACCTCCAATACCCATATATATTCAATTTTATCCAAAAACTGGTGTAAAGTCCATCAATAATTGCAATTTTATCAAGTAATCTTCATGTTTTATGTATTTTATGTTAAAATATTCTCATCTAATTTTTTCGGAGGTCATATGAAAAAAAAGGTCTGTATTTTATACACAGGCGGCACCATTGGAATGGTTTTAACCCAGCATGGTTACGCCCCTAAAAAGAATTATTTTTCCCATCTCTTGGACGAGATAGATGATCTGAAGAGCGAAGATGTGCCTCAGTGGGACGTGGTGGAATTTGATCCACTTCTCGACTCCTCAAACATGTCTGTAGATCATTGGGTCATGATTGGAAGGGAAATTGAATCAAGATATAACGACTATGATGGCTTTGTCGTTCTCCATGGCACAGATACCATGTCATATACTGCTTCAGCCCTTTCTTTTATGCTGGAAAACCTCAACAAGCCTGTAATCTTAACAGGTTCACAGATTCCTCTCTGCCAAGTCAGAAGCGATGGACGTGACAACCTCATTTCTTCTATGATTATCGCAGCCGAGGGTGTAGTAAACGAGGTATGCCTATTCTTTGCCGGCAACCTTCTTCGTGGAAATCGATCCACCAAGATATCTGCTGACGAGCTGGTAGCTTTTTCGTCACCAAACTATCCTCCTCTTGCTGTAGCGGGAATAGATATTAAATACAATTACTCAGCCCTTACAAGACCTGCTCATGAAGGAGAATTTCAACTCAGAGAATTGCATCAGATTCCTATAGGAGTATTAAAATTCTTCCCAGGCATTCAATTTAGCCTTTTTGAGCCAATAATGACAGATAAGCTTCGCGGCATCGTCCTTGAGACTTTTGGTGCCGGCAACATTCCAAGCGATGACAACGATCTTCCATTGATTATTAAAAAAGCCTTCGACAAAGGCAGCATCGTAACGGTTTGTTCCCAATGTATGCAAGGCACAGTCAAACTCGGAGCCTATGCAACAAGCAGTCCTTTAAAAGATGCGGGAGCTGTAAGCGGCTACGATATGACAACGGAAGCCGCAGTTACAAAGCTGTATTATCTATTCAGCTGTGACTATACACGAGATAAAATTAAAGAATTGATGGAAACCGATTTAAGAGGCGAAATGACGGGTGCATAAAATGCATCCGCCATTTTTTATTTATGTATTTGCTCGAAATATTCATCCTTTAACATTGACATGAGATGAACATCATATAAAACGCCGTTCTTTCTGCAGTTCTTGCGAAGTACGCCTTCATATTTAAACCCAAGAGAGAGGTATAGATGAGCTGCAGGATTGCCCGTATAGTGATCCAAATAGAGCCTTTCCAACGCCAGTTCCTCAAAGCAGTATTTCATCATGCACTGCATGGCTTCTTTGCCATATCCTTTCCCACGAAGGTTTTTATCTGCAATATAAATTCTCCAGATTTCGGCCTTCCATCCTTCTTCAATATCTCCTAGGACTATTCTTCCTATGGATTCTGTTCCCTCTTCAGCTTTTAAAAGGATTGTAAATTGTTTAAATTGAGGGTTGTTATCGTCGGTTACAAACTTGCGAACAACATCTTCCATAGTCTGTCCGTCTCTTATGCTAAAAAACTCTGTGACCTCAGGTCTTCTTTCCCACTGATAAAAATTCTCCAAATCCTCCCAGCAGGATTCTCTAATAATCAGATTTTTTGTTTCAAACATATTCTCCTCCGAATCAACTGATAATATTATATCTGCAATTTTCAAAAATGGTATCGAATCGGCATATTCCTTTATACTGACAATATGTGCACGCAGACCTCTCTTTTGTCTTCATAGGATGCGCGCTCACTTTTCCGTTAAGCAAATCTTCACAGGCTTCCTTAACCTTACTCATTACCGCATCTTGAAGTTCAATAAATTTTCCTTCCAACAGAAGTCCTTCATCACCGCTTGGGTTTATTCCATTTTTTGTTTTTCTTAAAGGAACTATCTCAGAAAATCCCTCAAACTCGCCTGCAATATCGCCTATTACAACAGGGTCATCTACAAGGATTCCGTCAAGCTTAAATGATTTTCTAATTTCCTTTTCAATGGTTTCAGACTCAACATCTTTCTCGCTGAGATCCACCATAGGTTCCTGAATTCTGAAATAGAAAACACCTGCAGGCTTTCTGTCCTTCTCACAAGCGGCTTTCAGATAGAGCATCAGCTGAAGCCTATAGCCTGCCATAGCTTCTCCTATTCTGAAGTGCTCGTTTCCTGTCTTGTAATCTATTATCTTAACTCTATTATCGTTTAATATGTCAACCCTGTCGATTATCCCTTCTATATATACCTTTTCGTCATTCACATCTATCTCGATAGGCTCCAGTCTTTTTCCCCTTCCAAAAGGAACTTCCGGCATAATTGATACGATGCGCCCTGCTCTCACCTGCTCGATTACCGTCCAGCATGCATTGTAGCACACCTCTGCAACGCGCGATGCCCTGTAGACATCTTCTTTGCTGTATGCAAACAGTCCTTCTCTGTATTCACCGGAAATCTTCTCAAGCTCAGAATCAACGATTTCTCTGCATTCTTCCTTTGTAATCTTCATCCACGGTGACTCAGCTTCCGTAATTCCAACGTCTTCCTTTGTCAGGGTTTCAGTGAGCTTCATGAGGCACTGATGGTATATATCTCCGATTTCTCTAGGGCTTGCTTCGAAAACTCTTCTCTCTTCCGGCTTGAGTCCATAAAGAACCATATGGGAAAATGGGCATCTCGAATATCTTTCCAGACGTGATGGCGAAAGAGCCATTGCTCTATCTAAATCTTTTTTAAACAAAGCTTCCGCTGCTTTCCTTCCAAGATCCTCCTGCAATCCTGTAAACTCAAAGCTTTTTCTGATTGTTTCTATTCTGTCGGGCTCGTTTTGTTCAAACCATGCCAGAGCTTCTTTCCAGCTGTCTTCCATAGCATTGCCCTCTCCGACCTCAAGAAGTGCACTGCTCAAATGCCTCATTCCACTTGTTTTGCCGTTAATAAGCTCGATGGATTTTTCTCTGTTGAGAACGTCCCTTTCTACAGTTTTTCCCGGGAAAAGCTCCTGCAGCTTTATAAAGACAGGAGATGGCTTAAGCTGGTTGCCTTCCCCGTCAGAAACGCTGTATCCTACCCACAGATACTCCTCTGCAGAAGAAAGGGTTCTGTAAATAGCCATCTTTTCTTCCATGAATCTAATAGAATCCACCTTGCATAGTTCTTTGCCGTTTTCCCTGAAGAGTTCTCTTTCTTCTGCCGAGAAAATACCCTGGCTAGGCTTTTCCTGTGGAAAAACCCCTTCGTTGGCACCAATAACAACTATTGCCTTTACTCTTGCACTTCTGCTTCTTTGGATGTTGCCAAGAATCAGACCATCCTCAGTAGGTGGAAGGAGTCCAATTTGAACCTGTTTAAGGCCTACCATCAGCATATCTCTGAAGATTTCTCTGTCAAACTCCTCATCTCCCATTATTTCATATATCTGGTTTAAGATTCCCATAAAGCTGTCCCAGATTTGTGCTGTTTGGTCTGCCAAATCATAGAGACCTTTTTCCTCCTGGACAGCAATGAACTCAAGGGTCTTTTCTCCCATATGAAGTTCTTCTTCAAGGAATTTATAAAACTTCTTCAAAAAATCACCGGTAATTGCTTCATCAAAACATTCTTCCAGCTTTTCAACATTACATATTGCCTTTTTTCTCAGTTCTTCTATTTCTAATAACTTCTCACCATATATGGACTCACCTCTTCTGAAAGGCTTTTTCCACATAGTGCCCTTTATCTTAAGCTGAATTGCGTAGTTTTCAAGCTGAGCTATTTCATCACTTGTCAAATCGGTAAACCCCGATTTGAGCATAGACATAACCGCTTCAGTGCTGTATTTTTCAACAACAACGTTAATAAGCGATGTGACGAATCTAATTACAGGATTTGATAGAATATCCCTTTTCACATCGGAAAAGACTTCAATTCCATATTCTTCAAAGACACGCTCAATAGCAGCTCTGCGCTGCTGCATGTCGTTACAAACAAGCCTTATATCCCGGTACCTTAAGCCCTTATCTCTGACAAGATGTAGTACATAACTGGCAGCACTCTCTGCCTCATTATAGATGTTTGCTGCTTCAATAAGGGTGATGCCGTCATCCTCTTGGCATTTCTGTGCAGGCAAAGCGTACAGCTCCTTTTCAACATGTCTCAAGGCTTCTCTGGTTGAACTTAACACAAATTCATCTGGGATTTGTTTTTTTATAACCTCCGCACCTGATGACTTTGCAACGGACTCCAATCTGTTTATGACCATGGAAGTAAGCTGGAACAGCTCCCGGTCACGTCCCTTATCATCCCATGTCAGAACAATGTTTACTTCTTCTGCATATTCAATAAGTCTACCTATAAGTTCAAGAGTCTTAGGTGCAAAGCTGTCATAACCATATACCCAGACTTTTGAACCTTTTATCTGCTGGGAGTCCTTTATTCTATCTAAAAACAGATCGATGTAATCCTCTGAATCTGTATATTTTCCTTCAATAAGCTTTTCATATTGTGCAAAGATGATATATACATCTAAAAGCTTTTTACATGTATATGTGTCTTCGCCGCTTGACAAAGCCATTTCCTTAAGGTC
>JAQXRN010000017.1 GCA_029218545.1 Bacillota bacterium
AGAATTGAACAGCTGGTAAGCACCGACCGAACAGAAGACAGATTGGGATTTCTAGTTGGTGTAGGTTCAAACTTCATTATTCTTCAGGACATCAGTACAGGAAATATAATGGTAATAGATATTTTTTCCATCAGGCTTACATATGTTTACTATTCTTCTGCAGTTTTGCCATCCTTCTAGACGTTATTAAATAAGAAAAACCGCTATGTCGGCAGATTTTATTTCCCCTTTAAATAAAAGAGGCATCTGCCTATATAGCGGTTTTGTTGTGCATTTTGTGCATTTATTCAATGTTTAATTTTTCTTAAGGCTGTTAATCTTCGCTGCCGTTTCAACTCTTAACCAGTTGGCCCACTCGGCATAATGTTTTGCATATACATGGGCATTGTCAGAGGACTTGCTCTGATCAAGGTTTCCATCTGCATCATCGAAGAGAGTGTTTACATCTATATAAAAGATATCCTTGTCGTTTGCCAGCTTTTTAATCCTATCGTTGTACTTGTCTATTCTCTCGTTATTTATATATTTATGCTTATCTGAGAACTTTTTCGTAACGTGCATATTGCTTTCAACGAAAATAAATGCATCAGGCTGCTTCTCATCAACATGCTTTACAACTTCAGTAAACTTGTTTACCGTCTGTTCAAAATCGTATCCCATCTCATTTATTCCCAGCATAATGTAAATCTTGTCATATTTATGTGTCGACAATAATTCATCCAGCGTCATCTTTCCGATGCCCGGAACGTCAACCAGGTCAGTCAGCACAGAGTAGGATGTCATGCCTACAGTTGCAAAATAGTTTGCTTCATCGAGACCGCCGTATTCCCATAGTCCTACAGTTCTCGAATCGCCAATAAACAATGTGTTGGCCATGGAAGCCTTTCCGTCTTCAGAAATCATACTGTCCAGTCTCTCCTGCTCCAGACGCAGTTCTTCCATAATCTTTTTATTTACTTCACATTCCTCTACATATTCTTCAACTTCGCCCTTTCCTATGAAAAAAATGGCGACAATCATAATAATGCAAATAAAAAAAGTTTTCTTGTTTTGCATTCTTTATTCCTCACTAAAATCTAAAATATAAGAACGGATCGTCTAATCCGATATACATGCAATAACAGCTTGCCGCAAATATAATAAGTAGCACTATGGTCATTACCAATTTATTTACTTTCTTTAGCAACTCGAAAGGAACTCTGGTGCTCAATACAGCTCCAACTGCAAGGAAAGGCCAGCAGTCAGAAAGATACTTAATATAGTCACCTTCCATTACCACCCCAGACGCCTCTCCAAAGAACGGGAATAGTCTCGAGAAGAAGGTTATAAGCTGTCCCAGATCATCCACTGCAAATATGGACCATGTTACAGGAATAAGGAAAATCATATACAGATGACCAATTAAGCTGAATCTCTGCATAAATCTGCCATATATGTATTTTTCGCACACAATGATAACAAAAAGAGACAAGCCCCAGATAATAAAGTTCAGGGATGCACCGTGCCACATACCTGTAAGTGTCCATACTATAAACAGGTTTCCGATATTGGTCAGGAAGCTTACCCTGTTTCCTCCAAGAGGTATGTAGACATAGTCTCTAAACCATGATCCAAGGGTAATGTGCCATCTTCTCCAGAATTCTGTCATTGTCTTGCTTATGTATGGCATATCAAAGTTCTTTGGAATTTCAAAGCCCAGCATCTTACCAAGACCTATGGCCATAAGAGAATATCCGAAGAAATCAAAGTAAATCTGGAAAGAAAATGCTGCCGCACCAAGCCACGCAAGCTGCGTGGATATGCTCTCATATCCGATTGCCGTAATATCACCCCAAAGGTTTCCTAAAGGATTCGCCAATAGAACCTTAAGACCGAGGCCGAAAACAAACACCTTAAATCCGTCAACGGCTTCAAAAATATTTACATTTCTGTCATGAAGCCTGTCCTTAACATGTGAAAATGTTACGATAGGTCCCGCTATGAGCTGCTCAAACATGCAGATATAGGCACCAAAGCTTACGAGGCTTCTCTCTGCTTTTATCTTACCCCTATACACATCCGCCACATAGGATATTCCCTGAAAGGTGTAGAATGAAATGCCTACAGGCATTACTAGATCGGTGTACCTGAAAGTAATAAATGCAACCAGATGTAGCCCTGCATTTATAAACATTACCGGTTTTTTAATTCTTTTATTTTTTTCTATAATACGCGCCGAAGTAAAATCCATCAGCACGCTTATCAGTAAAACTGCAAGGTGAACGGGATGTTCAACAGAGCCTATGATGTAAAATACAAGGCTTCCCAAAAATAAGATTATATTTCTGCCCTTTGGCTTCGTGAGATAATAACACGCAAAGAATATAGGCAGAAAAACAAATATGAACTTCAGACTGCTAAAAACCAAATTATTATCCTCCTAAGTGTGGTCTGCATTTTTAATTGTAACATATTAATTGCATTATTTTAATGCTTCTTTTGTAATTTGAGGGGAAATTACGAACTCAGGGCAGCCCATAAATCCGGGGGCCACTTCGTACTTGTCAAAAGGTATTACAAGTTCCCCACTTTCGTTAAAATAGTAGTTGTGATTTTCATCTAAAGCCGTAAATCCATCATTTGTATCAGTGTTGCCGATAAAGTACGACTTCTGCTCATTATTTTCCAATTGCTCCTTCATCTGCAAAACGATATCCTTATAGATTAGTTCCTCTCCACCCTTTATTAATAGATCTCCGAGGCTTACAATCTGACCTGATTCCTTGTCTATAGAATAGTATTTAAAATAACTGTTGCTGCTTGCTGCAATCTCATACACGGTAAGCTTCAGTGTAAACCATGTGTCGGAATTTGTAATCACTTCATAACTAACATTCAATGAGCCATAGCTGCTTCCTCCCGGAAAGGCAGCTTCCTGATAAAATTTTTTCATAACAGTGTTTACCATGCTGTCTATGTCAGAATTAACTATTTCAATGGATTCACTGTCTTTGTCATTTCTTATTTGAGGGATCTTGATCTCGACCTCTTTTTTGTCGTAATCAATAATAATTTCTTCAGCAGTGAAGACCTTCACTATTTCTCCAACAAGCGGTATTCTGCTGACAGCCTGCGCGTAGCTGCTGCTTACATTTGGCAGTACACCAAAAAATATAACCAGTGACAGTGCGGCATAGGACACAGGTCTAAGTACTTTCGTCCATGGACTCCTCTTTGCAGAAAATAAATTTTTTCTTTTTTCCTCCATAGGCGGAAGCTGCGCCAGAATGCAGTCAATTTTGTCTTCGACAGCAGGAGGGATTTCCTGCTCATCTCTAGATGTAATGTCATATATATATTTATCAAACCCCTTCATATATGAATCCCTCCTTTTCCAAAGATTCTTTCAGCAGCTTTCTTCCCCTTGTCAGCTGCTGCCGGATATTTATTGCATTGCTGCTTGTTACTTCAGCAATTTCTTTTGTTGAAAGCCCTTCATAATAGTACAGCACCATAACTGTCCTATATGGTTGTTTCAGTTCATTGATGCATCCCCTCAGTACCATCTGACTTTCTTTATCTATTCCCTTTATTGTCTCTGCAATTTCCTCTCCCTGAGTTATATCGCAAGTGTTGCTTTGCTTTCTCAGAAGTTCAATTGCAGTATTTTGTACAATTCTCAATATCCACGGCTTAAACAGATCATCATCCCTCAGCATATGTATTTTACTATAAGCCTTTAAAATAGCTTCTCCTACAACATCCCCTGCATCGTGTTCATTCTTTACTATAGAAAAAGCAAGGGCGTACATGCTGTTTTGATGCTGTTTTATTGCATTGCAGAACTCAGCTTTGTTGTCCAACAGCTTTCCTCCTTATTTACTTCTGTTTCATGAAACTATTGTATTAAATCCGTCTTTTGAAAACTGATTATACCATATAGACGAATGGTAAACTTAAAATGTGACACATTTTAAGAAAAAAATAATAAATTTATTAAAAAAACGGACAAGCACTGATTACTCATCATTACTTATCCGTTTTCATTTCCATTGCTATTTGTCGGCCTGTGCCTCTTTTGCCTTATCCTTGGCAATTTCGGCAAATCTCTTTATCTTCATTGTAGTTGTCTTTTCAAACTCATCGGTCTTAATTTCAAGTTTCTTAACGGTCTTGTAGTTAGAAAGCTTGCGGTTAACCTGCTTGATCTGATTCCAGATTATCTTGTAAACCGCATCTTCATCAAGATCCTTACCATGAGTTTCTTCGATATATTCATAATTTGGAATTACCTTTACGGTGATTATCAGTTCTTTTTCTCCTGCAACTTCCTTGCCGTAAACCATACATTCCTTGATTTCTTCAACTTTAGCAAGTAATCCTTCGATTTCTTCAGGATAAATGTTCTTGCCGTTTTGAGTAACGATTACATTCTTGCTTCTTCCTGTGATATAAACATAGCCGTCTTCATCCATGTAACCGATATCTCCGGAGTTGAACCATTCGCCATCCATTACTTCGTCAGTAGCATCCTGATCCTCGTAATAGCCCAGCATTACTGTCTTGCCCTTAATTAAAATCTGACCCTCACCCTTTTCGTTTGGCGAATCAATCTTGATTTCATTGCATACTACTGCCTTACCTACAGAGCCTACTCTTGGATCCCAGTCAGGTGTTAATGCTGCAATAGGTGCAGTTTCTGTCAGACCATAGCCCTGAAGGAAAATAATTCCAATGTCTTCTAACCATTTGCCAACTGCAGGGTCGATTGGAGCTGCTGCAGATACTACAATTCTCAGCTTGCCGCCCAGGTTTTCGTAAATATCGCGGAAAACCTTTCTCTTAACATCTATGCCAAGGTTCTTCATGGCATTTGTTACAGTTATCATTGACTTGACAACTGAAGCCTTGCCGCTCTTTTCTATTCCCTGGTTGATTTTCTTGTATAAGGACTCAATCAAAAGAGGAACTGCAATAATAGCCGTAGGTGAAGTTTCCTTCATATCGTTTGCAATGTGTCTCAGGCCCTGACATACCGCAATAGAGCATCCCATTGCCATTGGAAGCAGGAATCCGATAGTTGACTCGTATGTGTGATGAAGCGGCAGAACAGAGAAAAGCCTGTCATTTACATCAAGGTACACATATGGTGCTACTGCATTGATGTTATATGCCAGATTTCTGTTGCATAGCATTACGCCCTTAGCTGCAGAAGTGGTGCCGCTTGTAAAGAGAAGCACTGCAAAGGCTTCAGGGTCTATTTTCTTTTCTTCAAAGAAGTTCTGACCCATGTCTCTTAAGAACTTACCTTCCTGCATCACAAACTCCATGCCTACAAATCTGCCCTCCAGCTTGTCGTCTGATTTCATTTCAATGAAATACTTGACTCCGGGACACTTGTTTGCAACCTTTTTAATCTGATCCTTCTTCTTTGGTGAATAAATAATGGCCGCAGCATCTGAACGCTTGATAATATTTTCAAGTTCATTGTCAGGAAGTTCCTTATCTGTAGGAACTGCAATACCGACACCGCAAAGCATTGCCATATATGAAACATACCACGGATAGGTCGTCTCACCTATAATCATTATCTTCTCATCCTGAAGCTTGAAGGCTCTGGAAAGGCCTGTTCCAAGATTTAAAACGTCTTCTCTGAACTGTCCGTAAGTGATCTCCTTAAAGCCTTCCTTCTTGTTGAATTTTTCAACTATAAAAGGTCTGTCCTTGAAAAGCTCAGTGGATCTGTCAAAGATTTCTTTAACAGTCTGATAGTCGGTTTCCGGATATCCATGGGCTCCAACCTTCTCATCCTGCTGTTTCTTCTTCATTTCTTCAATAGCTTCCAGTGTATAATCTGCTTTTAATTCTTCAATGTCGTCAATGTCCCTCATTTTATATTTGGGTAGTTTAAAATTAGGGATTTTTTTAAAGAAACGTACCATAATTGACCCCCTGTACTTTATTACTATAATTGTTTTTTCTTTTTCAATAATAGAGTATTATATCACTTATCACTTCTGAAAATCAACCTCTTTAGGCGCTTCCATTCCAGGGGTACCAGTGGATAAAGGTAAGAACCTCCTGCCAAGGTCTTAGTTGTGGCAAGCATCAATATTGAAATTACAATGGCTGCAGCAAATCCAATGCCACCAAAGAGCCCTGCACCGAGTATCATTAAAATACGTGAAAATTTTATTCCATAGCTTAGCTCTA
Organism: Bacillota bacterium; assembly: GCA_029218545.1. GTDB lineage: Bacteria > Bacillota > Clostridia > Peptostreptococcales > Anaerovoracaceae > Fimisoma. Next base: position 6,193 of record JAQXRN010000017.1, read on the forward strand.
TGCTGGGCTGTGTAAAGCTTGCCAGAGCAACAACCGCCATACATAGAATGGTCTGTGGTATAAACCATCCGGAGTTGACACTAAACTCACCCAGAATCAGTGCGCCGATTACGGACAAAGACATTCCGAGAGATTCAGGCGTGTTCAAAGATGCCAGCTTCAACCCATCTATAGCTATTTCCAACAGAATAAACTGCAGCAGTATGGGCACCGCAAAGTTCTCTTCCGGTACAAAAAAGCTCAGTATCTGAGGCGTCATTTCTTTATACTCGATAATAAGCATATAGACAGGCGTAAGAAACAGGATAATCAGGAAATTAAAAGTTCTGAGCAACCTGAAATAATTACCTGTAAGCTGTGGAAAATAGTAATCATCCACATCCTGCAAAAAGTCAAATACTCCCACCGGTATAAGCATCACCGTAGGTGAATTGTCAACAATTATGGCAATTTTTCCCTCATTGATATGAGCTGCAATGATGTCAGGTCGCTGAGAATATCTGACTTTCGGGAAAGGATTAAATTTACTGTAGGCCCCTATGGAGTGCATTATATGTTCGAGAAGGCTCTGGTCGCCCACTGTCAGGCTCTGGCAGTCAAGTTCTTCAATCTCTGTCCTGAGTTTATCAAGCATTTTCTTATCCACCTTGTCCTTGAGATAGCTTATTGCAACATCGGACTTGCTGACACTGCCTACACTGAAATATTCCATTATGAGATTGTTATCCCTTATTCTTCGCCTTATGAGGCTGATATTGACCATGAAGTTTTCTGTAAACCCATCCTTTGGCCCTCTGAGGCTTTTTTCCTTTTCCGGCTCCGAAACCGATCTTGAAGGATATTCCCTTGTGTCCATAAAGATAATCTTATCCAGTGATTCTATTACCATAACAGATAGCCCCGAATACATCTTCTGCTCCGCCTGTTTACAAACATCCACTACCATCGATTCAGTCCATTTATCTGTACGACAAGCGATATCTTCAGGGCAGTCTTTTGGATCTATTATGTTGCTGTCTAAATAAGGAAGCCTCTTCTCAAGGAACTGCTGACTTGTATGAACATCCTTCATTTCCTCTTTTGAAACAGAAAGCAGGTAATTAAGAACATACTGGGTTTTCTGTCCGTCTGTCAGACCATCTACAAAGAAAACAGAAGCCTTAAGACCTCCCACCTGCAATTTTCTTTCAAGTATGTCGAAGCTTTCTCCTATGGGCAGGTCAGCTCTTAAAATATTAATATATTTCCGGTACATTTTGTCCTCCTTTCTTTTCTTTTTATTCTTCCATAATCTTGATATTTCATACTTTTGCATATATAATTAATTAGTTAGATTACAACCTGGGAGGTTAATATATGGATTACAAAAAGCTTGCGGAATTGTTATTCCCACAAGTAGATAAAACTGCTGAAGAATACGAAGCCATGTTTCCTCAGCGTCAGCTTCCACAAGGAGCTAAGGTTACAAGACTTGGACCTAGCCCAACAGGATTTATCCACCTTGGAAACCTGTTCGGCGCTTTTGCAGACGAAAGACTTGCACACCAGTCAGGCGGCGTATTTTATTTAAGAATAGAAGACACAGACGACAAGCGCTTTGTCGAAGGGGCTGTAGATATAATCATCAACTCCCTCAGATTCTTCGGAATCAACTTCGACGAAGGTGCTACAATGGATGGAGAAATCGGCAATTACGGAAGTTATACACAGAGCCAGAGAGGACCAATTTATCAGTGCTTCGCCAAGAAGCTCGTTTCCGAAGGCAAGGCATACCCGTGCTTCCTTACTGAAGAAGAAATCGCTGAAATTCGTGCAACTCAGGAAGCCAACAAGGAAAACCCTGGAATCTACGGCAAATGGGCTAAGAGCCGCGATTTGTCCTTGGAAGAAATCCAAGCAAAGCTTGAAAACGGACTGCCTTATGTAATCAGACTTAAATCAGACGGCGACATGAGCCTTCCTGAGGACCAGATTAGAAGATTTGAAGTTGAAGATGCTATCCGCGGCACATTAAACATGCCATACAACGATCAGGACACAGTTATCTTAAAAGCAAACGGTATTCCGACGTACCACTTTGCTCACGCTATCGATGACCATCTGATGGGCACAACCCACGTTGTCAGAGGTGCTGAATGGCTTCCTTCATTACCTATTCACGTTGAACTTTTCGAAAAGCTTGGATGGGAACCACCAATCTACTGCCATACCGCTCAGCTAATGAAGATTGGCGAAGATGGCAACAAGCGCAAGCTTTCCAAGAGAAAGGACCCTGAGCTTTCATTAGATTACTATCGTCAGCTGGGTTATCACCCTGCCTGCGTGAGAGAATATCTATTGACAATACTGAACTCCAACTTCGAAGAATGGAGAATAGCAAATCCGGATGCAGATATCGATGAATTCCAGTTTACAACGGAAAAGATGTCAAATTCAGGTGCACTGTTCGACCTGAACAAGTTGAACGACATCAGCAAGGATGTTCTTCTAAAGATCAGTGCTGCTGACCTGTTCGATTTCTTAAAGTCATGGTCAGAAGAATTCAAGCCTGAACTTTTATATATCTTCGAGGATCGTCAGTATCTTGAAAGAATTCTTGACTTGGGAAGAAACGAAGCAAAGCCTCGTAAGGACCATATCTATGCACAGCAGATGATCGAAAACATCAGCTATTTCTTCGACGATATGTTTAAAATTGAGGATGAAATCCCTGCAGAAGCTTCTTCTGATGCTTCTGAAATCATCAGCAAGTATCTTGCAACATATGATCATTCAGACGATCAGTCACAGTGGTTTGAGAAGATTCGTCAGATTGCAGGTGAAATGGGATATGCTCTGAAGCCTAAGGACTTCAAGAAAAATCCGGATCAGTTCAAGGGCCATGTAGGCCATGTAAGTACAGTTATCAGAGTTGCACTTATGGGTCGCCAGCAGTCACCTGACGTATGGGAAATCCAGCAGATTCTTGGAGAAGAAAGAACAAGAGCAAGATTGGAAGCTTTCGTTAAATAGTGAACAAAAATAAAAACACGCTACAGAGGGAATTATGCAATGTAATTTGTAAAGCCCTGTAGCGTTTTTTATTTAATCATCTGTTTTGCTGCACCAGCTGTTTTCATTGATAAACTGTATAGCCTGAACCCTGTTTGTTACACCGAGCTTTCTGTAAAGGTTCGAGGTATGCACCTTAACGGTATTGGTGGATAGGAACAGCATATCTGCAATTTCATTATTGTTTTTCCCTTCGTATATGAGCAATGCAATCTCCTTTTCACGAGCACTGAGATTATATGCTTCTGCCAGCCTTTCAATGGTCTCTTCTATTGAAATATCTCTATCAGTTACAATACTGCATGAGCTAAGCATGAATACTACATTTAATCCGTTGAAAATAAGCCAGAACAACAGGTATATTTCCTTATCATTTTCCACATAATCTAAGGTCGTTCTTGAGTCGATTATGCTTATGGTCGTAATGATGCATAGGAACAGGAATACAACATTATAGATTATCAGATATATGTTGACCATCTTGTCTTTGTTAAGCCGCATTACTATTTTCATATACTTAATCACATAATATGTCAGTATTGCTACAGGCACTGCGTTTAGCATTATCATCAGAATCACATACAGTCTTTCAGCTAGAACAAAATAATCAGTCTGGAAAATAATATCAACCCATAGCAACACGGCAGATAAAGCTAAAAAAACTAATATCAGCCAATTGTTACGTTTTTGTTCTACATAATCCCTTTGCATAGCAATCAGCACATATGCCAATGCGACTTCAAGAAGATTTTCTAAAATGTAAATCCAATCTACACCTATGCTCTCGAATTCACTTTTTCCGAATATTATGAGAAAGTCACACATGTTAAACACTACTATCAGTGCTAAAAAGAGAAGAGTATTCCTGCTTTTAACCATCAGGTTATTAACTGATAGATTTTTGACATTTATCATCAGCTGCATTGCAAAGGGAACAACCCCAATCATCACAGCAACGATATACCCAAATTGAATAATATGTAACATATTCATCCCCACCATTCACACATATATATATTATTATACATCAAAGAGCCGGAGGTGGATAGTCCGGCTCTTTAAACTGTTTTATTTATTTTTCCCTATTCTCACAGGAGAAAATAAGCATTATGCTTCTAACGCCTTAAGAGCAGCTGCCTTTTCAGCTTCTCTTTCTTCCAGTACTCTTTCGTACTCTTCATCTGTCATCTTAGTCATTGTAATTCCTGTATATCCGAAGATTATTGAGACGATTGGGTTCAGCCAGTTAAGAATAGCATATGGAATATATCCATTTCCAACTCCTAAGAATGTTCTCATTGTTGCACCGCAGGTATTCCAAGGGAAGAAGTTTGAAGTGATTGTACCTGAGTCTTCAAGACATCTTGATAAGTTCTTAGGTGCCAATCTCATATCTTCAAATGCTTCCTTGAACATTCTTCCCGGTAGTACTAATGCCAGATACTGGTCACAGCAGATTGCATTAACGAAAATGCAGGAGAATTCAGTAGCTAATACTAAGCCTCCTCTGCCCTTTGCAACCTTTAATAATAAGTGAGCAAATGTTCCCATAATACCTGTACAGTCTACGATACCACCGAAGCACATAGCGCAAAGGATGATGGAAATTGTCCAGAACATACCCTGCATACCATCTCCGGATAATAAACCGGCTAATTCTACGATTACGTCTGAAGCATCTTCAGAAACATTACCCATTGCAATACCGTTGTTTAAGATATTAAATACGTTGTTTGTTAAATCATCGCCAAGAGCTGCATCTACATGAACCTTATTCCAGAACATGAATGGAACTCCGATAAATACTCCGCCGATAAGTGATGGAATAGCAGGAAGCTTAAGAGCTACAGCTGCGATTACGAATACCGGAGGAATTAAAGCCAGTATGCTGATGTTGGAAGAAGCTTGAATGAATTCTGTAATTTCATTTAATGTAGACATATCAACGGCATTGTCTGAAGCATACATGAAGCCCATAATAGCATAAGCAACCAGTGCTATTGCAAGTGAAACTCCTGTAGTGTAAACCATGTGCTTGATATGATCGAACAATGTAGCACCTGCCATAGCCGGAGCTAGGTTTGTAGTATCCGATAACGGAGACATCTTGTCACCAAAATATGCACCTGATACTACTGCACCTGCAGTCATTTCAATAGGGAATCCAAGCGCTGTTCCTACACCGATTAGTGCAACACCCATGGAACCTGCTGTTGACCAGGATGAACCTGTTGCAAGTGATACGATGGAACAAAGAATACATGCTGTCACTAAGAATATCTTAGGGCTTATAACTTTGATACCATAGTACATCATTGAAGGAATTGTGCCTGCTGCCATCCAGGATGCGATCATGCTGCCTACGATAGCAAGTATTAGACAAGCCTGCATTGATCTGTTGATGGAAGCTAAAATGCCCTGTTCAAGGTATGCCCATTTCCATCCATTAGCTACTGCTACGATACCGGCAACACATGCTGCCAAAATAAGTGCGATATGAGGTTCGCCGCCGGCGTCCTTAAGTATTGACCAAATTAATAAGCCGGCCATTGCTAGGATGACAACTAAACATTGCCATAAAGGAATCTTCTTACCCATGATAGTCCTCCCTTTCTTTAAATAAATAAGAATATAAACTTTAGCGAGTACTTCAGGTATTATGTAAAATATGTAAAAGTTCTCGCCTTTTTATGGAAAAAATATACGGCTAACACTCTAAACCTACAATTACCTGCAAGTATAAATCGCCCTAAACTTTAGTATTAATTGGACTCTGCTGGTCACTCCAAGCTTCCTGTAAAGGTTTGAAGCATGCACCTTTACCGTGCTTATCGAAAGGAACAGTTCTTCTGCGATTTCATTATTATTTTTGCCTTCATACAGGAGCATGGCTATTTCTTTTTCTCTTGCGCTTAGCCTGTAATCTTCCGCCAGTCGCTCTAGCGCCTCTTCATCTGTCATTATTCCTTTATCGACAAGGCTGCAGGAGCTTAGCATCAGAACCAGATTCATAGTATTGAACATTAACCAGAACACCAGATATATTCCTTTATCATTTTGGATATAATCAAAAGAAGTTCTGGAATCCACAATGCTTACAGTGGCAATGATGCAGAGGAAAAAGAATATTATATTGTAAAGAAACAAATATGTAATTACCATTTTATCCGGATTACCCTTATATACTTTTTTCATATATTTAGCCGCATAATAGCCCGTTACAATCAACGGTATCAAATTCAGTCCTATCATCGACAATATGTATACTTTCTCCGAAAAGAAAACATAATCGGTAATAAAGAATATATCTATGAGCACCATCGCACATGATACTGTCAGAAAGAGCGGAATAACACCTTTGTTTTTCTTTTCCCCCACATAGTCACACTGCATGGCAATGAGAGAATATGCCAGCACTACCTCCAATATATTCTCCGCTATATAAATCCATGCAACGGTCTGTGCTCCTGTTTTACTTTCTAAAAAAATTGTCAGAAAATCGCATAAATTGAATATTACTATGATACTAAAAAATATCAGGGTGTACTTGCTCTTAGCCATCATATTGTTTACAGATAGATTTTTAACGCATATCAACAGCTGCATCGAAAACGGAAGTATCCCTATCATCAAAGCAACAATATATGCCAATTGAATGAATTGTAACATTTTTCATCCCACCTTCCTGTTCTTAAGTTAATCTTATACCCTGTAGAAGAAAGGATTGTTTTTTCTTATAGTCTTTTTCTTCCTAATTTCGACACCTTTTGCATTTCATGTTCTTCTTTATTGCTGTCACAACATTATTGTGACAATGCAAAAACCCCAAAGAGACCAAAGCTTATATTGCTTTAGGTCTCAATGGGGTCTTATTTATTTAATCCACCTATATGAAGGGGAACTCCATCTAAGCGTTATTTTGTACTGCTAAGCCTCAAGAGCTTTCAATGCTGCCTGCTTTTCAGCTTCTCTTTCTTCTAATACCCTCTGATATTCCTCGTCTGTCATCTTGGTCATTGTTATACCAGTGTATCCAAATATGATAGACACGATTGGGTTGAGCCAGTTGAGAATTGCATATGGAATATATCCGCTGTTTACACCTAAGAAAGTTCTCATTGTAGCGCCGCAGGTATTCCAAGGGAAGAAGTTTGAAGTTATTGTACCGCAGTCTTCAAGACATCTTGATAAGTTCTTTGGAGCTAATCTCATATCTTCAAAGGCTTCCTTGAACATTCTTCCAGGTAATACCAATGCCAGATACTGGTCGCAGCAAATAGCATTTACAACCAGACAGGAGAATTCTGTTGCCAATACAAGTCCGCCTCTGCCCTTTGCAACCTTAAGCAGCAAGTGAGCGAATGTTCCCATGATTCCTGTGCAGTCTACTATACCGCCAAAGCACATTGCGCAAAGGATGAGTGAAATTGTCCAGAACATACCCTGCATACCGGAGCCTGAAAGAAGACTTGCAAGATTTGATACCACTTCTGAAGCATCGTCTTCAACAAGACCCATTGTAATGCCGTTATTTAAGATGTTGAACACATTGTTAATCAAATCGTCACCGATTGCTGCATCTATATGTACCTTGTTCCAGAACATAAATGGAACACCGATAAATACGCCGCCAATCAGTGATGGAATTGCAGGAAGCTTAAGTGCTACTGCTGCAATTACGAATATAGGCGGAATTAATGCCAATACACTGATATTTGAAGATGCTTTGATGAAATTAGTGATTTCTGTCATGGTTGAAAAATCAACTTCATTGTCAGAAGCATACATAAAGCCCATGATCGCGTAAGCAACCAGTGCTATTGCCAGTGACACGCCTGTAGTGTAAACCATATGCTTGATGTGGTCAAACAAGGTTGCTCCAGCCATTGCCGGTGCCAGATTTGTAGTATCTGACAATGGAGACATCTTGTCACCAAAATACGCACCGGATACTACTGCGCCTGCAGTCATAGTTACAGGGAACCCCAATGCTGTACCAACACCCATAAGTGCCACACCCATGGAACCTGCTGTGGACCATGATGAACCTGTAGCAAGAGATACGATGGAACAAAGGATACAAGCTGTTACTAAGAATACCTTAGGGCTGATAACTTGGATACCGTAATACATCATTGAAGGAATTGTTCCTGCAGCCATCCATGATGCAATCATTGCACCTACGATAGCAAGAATCAGGCATGCCTGCATTGATCTGTTAATGGAAGCTAAGATACCCTGTTCAAGATATGCCCACTTCCATCCATTTGCAACTGCTACAATGCCCGCAACACATGCGGCTAAAATAAGTGCGATATGTGGTTCCTCGCCTGCGTCTTTGATAATAGACCAGATCAGCAAACCAACCATTGCAAAGATAACAATTAAGCATTGCCATAATGGAATCTTCTTACCCATAATTAGTCCTCCTTTTATAAAAAATATAAATGTAGCGCATGTTGATAATCAAAAGCGATTCTCAACACGCCTTTGCTAGAATATATGATTTTCCAATGGGAAAGACAATTACCGTATGGCACGATTCGGCATAAGCTTTTGTATTAAACTAAAAAAAGGCTGACTGCCTTAGGTCACTTACCTAATGCAGCCGCCTCTTTAATCAGCTTAATTTACGTATTAACTTTTAGTTTAGCAGCAATTGCAGAAAATGATAACTAACAGTAAGAAAAAGAATAATAAGCTAGTATCGATTCCGCCTTCGCCTAAAATACCACAATTATTTCCCATATGATTCACCTGCTTCTTTATTTAATCTAAATCAATTATGATTTAGTCGTAATATAAACTATGAATCATACATAAAATGTGTTACTAAAATATTGGCTAATATCGGTTTTTATCTAGGAATATCTCCTCCGGAAAGCTTCTCATCGTAATAAGCTCTCTCGCCGCCGATAAACTTAGGACGAGTTCTTGCGCATGTAAGGTGCGCATCTCCTATAGATTTGATAGAAAGTCTTACAGGTACGGCAACCTTCTTAAGCTGCATGCCGATCAGACAATCGCCGATATCCATTCCTGCGTCTGCTTTGATTTCTTCTACTGCCACAGGACACTTTGCATTTTTATAAAAAGTTGTAGCAAAGGAGCCTCCTGCCTTTGGCTGAGGAACAACGTTTACAATTTCAGTTCCCGGTAAGAGAGCTTCCTTTTCAACGATTACAGCACGATTGAGGTGCTCACAGCACTGTGCAGCAAGAAAAATACCTTTTGGTGCCAGAACACCCATGATACCTTCATAAACTGCCTCTGCAGCGTTGATGTCGGAAGACTTTCCGATGCGCTGGCCCATAACCTCGCTGGAACTGCATCCAACCACAAAAATATCTCCCTTTTGCAGTTTTGCAGCTTCCACAAGTTCTGCTGCCGCTGTCTCCGCCTGATTTTTTATTTCATCATATGTGAAACTCATTTCTTATTCCCCCTCCGCCGGACTAAAACTTCCAGCTATTCAAATATTCCTCCTGCTCAGCAGTTAGTTTATCAATTTCTATATCCCATGCAGCAAGCTTTCTGCGTGCGATTACATCATCGATTTCTCTTGAAACATCGATTACTTTGTTTTCAAGGTTCTTGTAATTGTCCTTTATGTATGACGCGGACATAGCCTGAACAGCAAAGCTCATATCCATGATTTCTGCAGGATGTCCGTCAGCTGCCGCTATGTTAACGAGTCTTCCTTCGCCAATTACATTAACCCACTTGCCGTTTGGCAGCTTGTATCCCATAATGTTATTTCTGCGTTCCTTCTTTTCTACTGCAAACTTTTCAAGAGCCGCCATATCGATTTCACAGTCGAAGTGCCCTGCATTAGTGAGAATTGCGCCATCCTTCATTGTCATCATGTGATCTGTCGTAATGGTCTTGCAGCATCCTGTTGCAGATACAAAAATGTCTCCATAAGGTGCAGCTTTAGCCATTGTCATCACTTCAAATCCGTCCATCTTAGCTTCGATAGCCTTGACAGGGTTTATCTCTGTAACGATTACCTTTGCTCCAAGAGCTGCTGCTCTCATTGCAATTCCTCGTGAACACCATCCGTATCCCACTACTACCACGGTTTTAGCTGCAACTATGAGATTTGTATTTCTCATAATGCTGTCCCATGTGGACTGGCCTGTACCATATCTGTTGTCGAAAAGGTGTTTGCAGTCTGCATCGTTTACTGCAACCATAGGGAATTTGAGAACTCCTGCCTTTTCCATAGCTTTAAGACGGATAACACCTGTAGTGGTTTCTTCGCAGCCGCCCCATACTTCTTCCATCAGATCAGGGCGTCTTTCGTGAAGACATGTTACTAAGTCGCCACCATCGTCGATTATGATGTTGGCCTTGTGTTCAAGGCACATTTCGATATGTCTTGCGTACTCCTCCTGAGTTGCCCCGTGGAAAGCGTAAACTTTAAGACCTGCATCTGCTAATGCTGCAGCCACATCATCCTGTGTACTAAGCACATTGCTTCCTGTTACAGACATCTGCGCACCGCCTGCCGCAAGAACAAGACAAAGATAGGCAGTCTTTGCTTCAAGGTGAACAGATAATGATATCTTTACGCCTTCAAAAGGCTTTGTCTTTGTAAATTCTTCCTCCAGCCCTCTTAATAAAGGCATGTTGTCCTTTACCCACTGAATCTTCCTGTGGCCAGAAGGTGCCAGAAATATATCACGTATTTCGTATTGTTTCATTTAATTTTTCCTTATCTAAAATTACTCAGTTTTTTTATTCAACTGTTACTGATTTAGCTAAATTCTTTGGCTTATCAATGTTGCAGCCTCTTTCCTTTGCAACATAATATGCGAAAATCTGTAATGGAACAACGCTTAACAGCGGTACAATTTCGTCTCTCACCTGAGGGATGTAAATCATTCTGTCACTGTGAGCTGCCACGGAATCATTGCCTTCCTTTGCAATACCCATTACATACGCGCCTCTTGCTTTGATTTCCTGAATATTGGAAACCATCTTTTCATACAGGAAGTCCTGACATGCAAGAGCTATTACAAGAGTTCCCGGTTCCATAAGGGCGATTGTTCCATGCTTTAATTCACCGGCCGCAATAGCAAATGAGTTAATATATGAGATTTCCTTAAGCTTTAAGGAACCCTCATAAGATACTGCTGAGTCTAAGCCTCTGCCGATGAAGAATACCTGCTCTCTGTTGTAGAGCTGTTTAGCAACATCTTCTATTTCGCCGATTTTCTTTAAGAAAGCAGCAAGCTTTTCAGGTACAGCCTGGAGGTCTTTTACAAACTGGTCGTAAAACTCTCTTGTAATCGTACCCATTTCGAGACCCATATAGAGAGCCAGCATATACATGCACATAAGCTGAGTTGTATAAGCCTTAGTTGAAGCAACTGCTATTTCAGGTCCTGCCCATGTATAGAACACATCGTCGGATTCACGGGCAACTGAGCTTCCTACAACGTTTACAACGCTTAATACTCTTGCACCCTTTGCTTTTGCTTCTCTTAGAGCTGCTAAAGTATCAAGAGTTTCGCCGGATTGGCTGATTGCAATAAAGAGAGTGTTTTCGTCAATGATAGGATCCCTGTATCTGAATTCTGATGCAACATCGACCTCTACAGGAATCTTAACCAGAGATTCAATTATATACTTTCCTACTAAACCTGCATGATAAGCTGTACCGCAGGCAACAATATATACTTTGCTGAATTTTTCGATATCTTCTTTAGTCATGGTAATGCCTTCTAAGACGATTTTACCTGTTTCGTCAAGACGACGGTTTAATGTCTCGGAAAGTCCCTTTGGCTGTTCAAAGATTTCCTTCATCATGAAGTGGTCATAGCCTTCCTTTTCGGCAGCATCAGCATCCCATGTTACATGGAACACGTCTCTCTTCACTTCGTTTCTGTTCTCATCAAAGATTGTTACCTTATCTGCAGTAACTAAAACAGTCTCATTGTTTTCAATGAGGAAAATTTCTTTAACATACTTAAGAAGAGCCGGTATATCAGATGCAACATAGTTGGAGCCTTTGCCCTTACCGATGATAAGTGGTGCATCCTTTCTTACGGCAACTATCTTATCAGGTTCATCCTGCGCTATTGCAACAACTGCATATGCACCTCTCATTCTGTCAACTGCCGCATAGACAGATTCCAGCAGATCCTTCTTTTCTCTGTAAATAACACCTATGAGCTGAGCGATAACTTCTGTATCTGTTTCAGATTTGAAAACGATTCCGTGCTCTCTGATAAGTTCTTCTTTTAGTTCATGGTAGTTTTCAATAATACCGTTATGAACGATGGCAATGGTCTCATCCATGCTGTAGTGAGGATGAGCGTTGACATCTGATGGAGCACCATGAGTTGCCCATCTTGTATGGCCGATACCAATGTTACTTGTCATCGGATCATCGCCGATGAAGTTTTCCAGGTTTTTAATTTCCCCAACATGTTTTTTAACTTCAAGCTTGCCATCTCTGATTACGGCAATACCAGCAGAGTCATAACCTCTGTATTCAAGTTTTCTAAGTCCATCAATAATGATGTCCTTTGCATTATCTTTTCCAATATATCCTACTATTCCACACATATAAACACCTACTTAAACTTTCTTTCTATTAAATCTGCCAGCTTGTGAGCCAAATCATTAAGCTGCTGTTCATCATCGCCTTCGATCATAACTCTAACCAATGGCTCTGTGCCGGAAGGTCTGATAAGAACTCTGCCGTTTCCGGCCATTTCAGCTTCAATATCAGCAATCATAGCCGCCACCTCTTCATCTTTCATGTAAGTCTTCTTGTAGTCGTTGTTGATACGAGCATTTACAAGAACCTGAGGGAATATCTCAATTTCGGCTGCCATTTCAGAAAGGGTCTTGTTGCTGTTTCTGATAGCACCTACAAACTGAAGTGAAGATAACACACCATCCCCTGTAGTTGTAAACTCCTTGAAAATAATATGTCCTGACTGTTCACCGCCGATTACACAGCCTGTTTCAAGCATCCTTTCAAGAACATATCTGTCGCCTACGCCTGTAACATCAACCTCAATGTCAGATTCCTTCATTGCCTTATGGAAACCTATGTTGCTCATTACTGTTACAGTAACTTTGTTTTCCTTCAATCTGCCCTGTTCCTTTAGGATTCTAGCGCAGATTGCAATTACTCTGTCTCCGTCTATTACGGAACCCTTTTC
>JAQXRN010000018.1 GCA_029218545.1 Bacillota bacterium
AAATCAACTTCTGCACCAATTGATTTTCAAATCCAGTTATTCTGCATTACTTTTACCATGTTTGGCCAACCATCTAAAGTATCAATATTGTTAATAAGTATTTAGCAATAATCGGTTATTTTGAAATACCAATGTTAAAGGTTTTTCTTTCCTACAGTTGTCTTACATCTTTCGCAAACACCATCAACAACTTTTTCATTTGCAAGTACTGTCTGACAGCTAGGACACCAGGTTACTGGGTTTTCTTTCTTGTAAGCAAGTCCTTTTTTGTAGAACTGAATGAAAATCCACTGCATCCACTTGTAATAGTCTTCATGGCATGTTGCAACTTCTCTATCCCAGTCATATGAAAGACCTAATTCCTTCAACTGAGTACGCATTTCTGCAATATTGTTCCATGTCCATTCACTTGGATGAGTTCCGTGTTTAATAGCAGCATTTTCTGCTGGCAATCCAAAAGAATCCCATCCCATTGGATGAAGAACATTGTATCCATCCATCTTCTTAAACCTTGCAATAACATCACCTATGGAATAGTTTCTAACATGTCCCATATGAAGTTTGCCTGATGGATATGGGAACATTTCAAGACAATAGTATTTTTTCTTTGTTTCGTCTTCGTCAATCTTGAAACATTTGTTATCTTCCCAATATTTCTGCCATTTTTTTTCGATCTCTGTAAAATTATATTTCTCCTTCATTTACTATTATTCCTCCACTTCGATGAATTCGCAGTCTCCCCAAACTTTTTCAATGCTGTATCTGTCTCTAGTCTCTTTTGTGAATAGGTTTACAATAATATCACCAAAGTCCATCAAAATCCATCCAGAACCCTGTTTACCTTCTATAGACTTAACTAACAGTCCATTTTCAGCCATTTTGTCTTCAATTTCGTCAGTTAATGTTGCAATTTGCCTCTCTGAATTACCTGAACAGATTACAAAATAGTCAGCAAAGGTTGCCTTGCCTTGAATATCTACTACAATGATATCCTCTGCTTTTTTGTCAGCTAAGGTTTTGGCAGCAAGCATTGCATATTCTTTAATAGTCATTCTTTTTCTCCTTTTCTTCTTCAAAGTACTTCTTAGCTTTTATGGTGTCCTCATCTAAAAAGATACCTTCTGAAGTTATGTAATTTATCGTATTAGACAAAGATGTAAGACAAGCTTCATCTAAATCTTTTTTAACAATTTTTCGAATCTTATCTACCCCGGGATAATTTCTGTTTGGCTCAACTGCATCAGCAATATAAATTATCTTTTCGAGAAGAGACATATTAGGTCTTCCTGTTGTGTGATAGCTTACAGCATTGATAATATCGTTATCTGTAATTTCGTAATCACGTTGGATTATTTCAGCTGCAATTTTGCCATGAGATAAATTAGGATTGTCTAAATATTTTTTATCAAGTCCCAAATGTTTAACATAATAGTTCAGGACATTAACAGGCACCCCTCTATATAAATCATGAAAAAGAGATGCCAATTCAGCCTTATATGGATCAGCTCCGTATATTTCCGCTAATTCAAGAGCGGTTTTAACAACACCGTATGTATGAATTCTTCTTTTTTCAGTAAAATTTTTTTCAATATGAGCTTTAACTTTATCTATAGAGTCCATTTTCTTTTATATACCTTTCTACGGCCAATGGTACTAACTCAGAATAATTCTCACCGTTTTTAATAAGTTCCCTAACCTTTGTAGAGGAAATATCGGGCATAGGTGAATCAATTTTTATGATTTCCGTACCATATTTTTTTATTAAACCAGAGATACAAAGTTCAAGTTCTTCTTCTTTGTATCCTGGTCTTACACTCACAATAAAGGCAAAGTTTTTGAGTAAGTCAATACCTTTGTACCATTTTTCAACATGAAGCATCGAATCAGTACCCATAATAAAATAAAGCTTATCATGAGGAAGTTCTTTTCGAAGATAAGTTAGAGTGTCATAAGTGTATGACACACGCATATTGTTCATTTCATATTCCGAAACTGTTACATTATCTTCTCCTTCAAAAGCAAGCAAAACCATTGCCTGTCTATGATAATCTTCCGTTACTTTTTTCCCCTGCTTAAAAGGTTGGATTCTTGCAGGCATAACAATGAGTTTATCGAGACCGACTTCTCTCATTGCTGCCTCACCAAGAGCCACATGTCCCTTATGTATCGGGTCAAAGGTTCCTCCCAATATTCCTATTTTAGAAATATTTTCTTTATTCTTTGCACAAAAGTCTGCCATATGAATCCTCATTAAAGAATAATATTACTGAATTTTCTTTGTGTTTATTCCAAGTTCATCAAGCTGTGCATCATCAACAGGTGCTGGTGCATCACTTACCAGACACTGAGCATTCTGATTCTTAGGGAATGCCATAACCTCTCTTATAGATGGTTCACCTAAAAGAAGCATTACCAGTCTATCAAGACCATATGCCAGACCACCATGAGGAGGAGCACCATACTTGAATGCTTCAATAAGGAATCCGAACTTTTCTTCACACTCTTCCTTAGTAAGACCTAGAACTTCAAACATCTTGGCCTGAAGATTTCTGTCATGAATTCTAATAGAACCTCCACCGAGTTCAACACCGTTAAGAACGATATCATATGCGTTAGCTTTTACCTCTTCAGGGTGCGTGTCTAAAAGTTCAATCTGTTCAAGCTTAGGTGAAGTAAACGGATGATGCATTGCCTTTAATTCACCGGTTTCGTCATCTTTTTCAAATAACGGGAAGTCAACAACCCATAACAGATTATACTGTTTGTCATTGAGGAGACCCATTCTTCTTGCGATTTCTCTTCTTAGGAAGCCTAAGCTGTCAAATACAACCTTTGGTCTGTCTGAACAGATTAATATTAAATCACCTATCTTTGCGTCAAAAACTTTTGCAATTTCGGCAAGCTGTTCCTGTGAAAAGAACTTGTTAACAGAAGAATTATATTCGCCTTCATTTACTCTAATCCAAACAAGACCCTTAGCACCATAAGCCTTTGTATCATTTGTGATTTTATCTATATCTTTTCTGCTGAAAAATTCACTGCCACCATCGATGCAGATACCTCTTACATCTCCTCCTGATTCAAGGCAATCAGTGAAAACTTTGAATTGACAGTCTTTAACTGTGTCATTAAGTTTTTTTAACTCAAATCCAAATCTTGTATCAGGCTTATCTGAACCATATCTTTCCATAGCCTCATCCCATGTCATTCTTGGGAAAGGAGTTTCAATATCAATATCCATTACTTCCTTAAAAACTCTTTTAATAAAGCCTTCCTGCATATTGATAACATCATCCATGTCAACAAAAGACATTTCAAGGTCAATCTGTGTAAATTCAGGCTGTCTGTCAGCACGCAAATCTTCGTCTCTGAAACACTTTACAATCTGCATATATCTGTCAGTTCCACCAACCATAAGAAGCTGTTTAAATAACTGCGGTGACTGTGGTAATGCATAGAATGAACCTTGATGGACTCTGCTCGGTACGATATAGTCTCTGGCACCTTCAGGCGTAGACTTGATAAGCATTGGAGTTTCAACTTCTGTAAAGCCGTTTTCGTCAAAATAATCGCGACAAACCTTAACAACTTTGTGACGGAATGTCAGATTCCTCTGCATTTTAAGTTTTCTCAAATCAAGGTATCTGTATTTGAGTCTTAAATTATCATCTACATTATCATCATCCTTAATGTAAATTGGAGGAGTGTCTGCTTCTGAGTATATTACTATGTCATTTGCAAATACTTCAATTTCACCTGTGGCAAGGTTTGTATTTTTTGAACTTCTCTCTTTGACTGTACCCTTTATGCCAATTACATATTCATTTCTAAGTGTATCAGCTTTTTCAAATACATCTTGCGGAATAGTATCGTCAAAGGTTACCTGAACAATACCGGTTTTATCTCTTAAATCAACAAATATTAAACCGCCAAGATTTCTGCGCTTTGCTACCCATCCATTAAGAACTACTTCATCTCCAACATTTGCAATATTCAGGGTGCCACACATATGTGTTCTCTTAAATAAATTACTCATTATATAAAATGTTCTCCTATTTTAATAATTCATCAAATAATTCGTCCAGTTTTACTTCTCTCTGTTCGGATTTATCCATATCCTTCAGAGAAACTACACCTTTAGCAATTTCATCATCACCAATCACCAAAGTATATCTTGAATTTAATCTTCCTGCATACTTGAACTGTCCCTTTATATTTCTTGCAAGTATATCCATTTCTGCAATTAATCCTTTTTGTCTCAATTCTCTGCAGAGTTTTAATCCAAAAGCTTTTGCGTCATTTCCCATTACCGCAATAAATACATCTACTCTATCTTCTTCAGGGAATGATGATTCATTTGCATCCATAAGCATAAGTAATCGTTCAATACCAAGACCGAATCCTACTCCAGGGATTGGAGGTCCTCCTAATTCCTCGATTAGATTATCGTATCTTCCGCCTCCGCATACAGTACCCTGAGCACCAATCTTAGTTGTTACAAATTCGAAAGCCGTTTTTGTATAGTAATCAAGACCACGAACAATATCCGGATCAATTACAAAAGGAATTCCTAGAGCATTTAAATTATCCTGAAGTTCATCGAATGCTTCTTTACAGTCATCGCATAAGTAATCAATCATTCTTGGCGCATCTTTTACTATTTCGTGACAGATTTCAGATTTACAATCAATGATTCTCATAGGATTTTTTTCAAATCTTGTTTTACAAGTTCCACACAGTTCATCATAATGTGGCAGTAAAAAAGCTTTCAGTGCTTCTCTATGTTTCTTTCTGCATTCTG
The DNA here is from genome assembly GCA_029218545.1 of Bacillota bacterium. Lineage (GTDB taxonomy): Bacteria > Bacillota > Clostridia > Peptostreptococcales > Anaerovoracaceae > Fimisoma. The sequence goes on from JAQXRN010000018.1 coordinate 4,802, forward strand.
GACATCCCACGCTGTTTATTCTTAACTGAATTTCAGAAATACCCAATTCATTTAGAAAGTCATTCGCTAAAGAAATAACTTCTGCATCTGCAAGCATATTTGGTGTTCCAAAAACTTCGATACCAAACTGATGGAAATGTCTCAAACGTCCTGATTGTGGTTTTTCATATCTGAAGCAGTCAGTATTATAATAATACTTTGTAGGCTGAACTTCTGCGTACTGCTTATGCTCAATAAATGCCCTCACAGCACCGGAAGTTCCCTCAGGTTTTAATGTAATACTTCTGTTACCGTGGTCATTGAAAGTATACATTTCTTTCTGAACAACATCAGTAGTATCTCCAATTCCCCTGGCAAATACTTCAGTATGTTCAAACATTGGAGTTCTAATCTCTTTAAATCCATATCTTTTGCATATCTGTGCAAATTTACCTTCTACATAGTGCCATTTGTATATCTGATCTGGTAAAAGGTCTTTTGTTCCTTTAGGTGCAATGTTCGCCACTTTTTCTATACCTCCTTAAAAAAATTATCTTTTTTTCTTATTATCATTTCGTTAAGTCTCTCAATGTATATTTCATAATTTGATACATTAGGAACTCTTTCCAATCTGTTTTCAGCAGGATAATACTTTTTACTAATGCCTCCGGCGCCCAGAGCTAAAATGCTCTGATGTTCATCCATAATCCTAATATTATAGATACAAGCTGTGTCGTCTTTACAATATCCGACATTCTCCATGGCCCCTGCCATATGCTTTTGTCTATACAGATAGTATGGTCTGTAGTTATTTAAGTTTAAGACATCCTTTGCTATTTCTAGCATTTTTTCTACAACCTGAGCTTGCTTGTAATGATAACTTTCATCAGTCTCTATAAGCCTGGAAGCACGCTTTACAGCGAGAGTATGAACGGTGATATTCTCTGGATTAAGAGAAATAACCTCTTCTAGCGTTTTGCGAAAATCGTCAGGATTCTCTCCTGGAAGTCCTGCAATTATATCAGCGTTAATAATGAATTCTCCGAATTCTTTTGCCAGTAGGAAACTTTCTCTTATGTCTGTAACACTGTGAGATCTTCCTATTAGTTTTAATGTTTCATCGTTCATTGTTTGTGGATTAATACTAATCCTTCTTATTCCGTGCTTATATATCACATCTAGCTTTTCTCTAGTAATCGTATCAGGTCTGCCTGCCTCAACAGTAAATTCTTTGCATTTTGATAAATCAAAGCTATCTTTTATGGTATTCAACAACAGGTCAAGCTGTGGTGCTTCGAGTGTAGTCGGAGTACCTCCTCCTATATATACTGATTCAATAGACATATCATTTTCAATGGTAGCCTGTCCTGCATATTTTATTTCATCTAAAAGACACTCTAGATATTTTTTAATGTCCGATGGACCTTTCTGATTAGATGTAAAGGAACAGTAAAGGCATCTTGTTGGGCAAAAAGGTATCCCAATATAAAGTCCTAGAGAATTGTCTTCAGCTTTTCCAAGAATCTTTCTTTGATACTTGTATGTATCAATAAGCAAGTTGCATTTTTCATCATTAATATAATAATAATCTTTCAGAATTTTTCTAACTTTTTCTTCGTTATTATCGTTCTTTTCAAATAATTCTGATGTAAGTTTAACAGGTCTTACTCCTGTCATTATTCCCCATGCGGGATAATTGTCAGTCAACTTTGAAAGCTT
>JAQXRN010000019.1 GCA_029218545.1 Bacillota bacterium
GCTTTTGTTCCTACAACCATGTGTCCGCAGTTTCTGCACTCCCAAACCTTTACTTCGCTCTTTTCGAATACTTTTTTCATTTCTACATTGCTTAGCAATGCTCTGTAGCGTTCTTCGTGGTGTTTTTCGATTGCTCCAACCATGCGGAATTTTGCCGCCAGTTCAGGGAATCCTTCTTCCTCTGCAGTCTTTGCAAAGCCTTCATACATGTCTGTCCATTCATAGTTTTCACCCTCTGCTGCAGCCAGGAGATTTGCATCAGTATCACCTATGCCAGAGAGTTCATTGAACCACAGGTTCGCATGAGCTCTTTCGTTTTCTGCAGTCTTTAGGAAAAGCGCCGCAATCTGCTCGAAACCTTCATTTTGTGCCACTTTGGCAAAGAAGGTGTATTTATTTCTTGCTCCCGATTCTCCCTCAAAGGCTGCGTGAAGATTCTTTTCAGTCTGTGTACCTGCATACTTGTTTCCCTTAGCTTCTGAAAGAAGTTCAAGCTTGTCGCCTGAAGCCTTGCACAGAGGACATACCGGTGTTTCTCCTGCTTCAACCTGGAAAACATTTCCGCACACTGTACATCTGTATTTTCCCTTGCCTTCTGCAACATTGCCGTCATCATTTGTCTGTGTCTGCGCTTTTTGAGTATTTCCGCCTAAAGGGCTCTGCTGTCCTGCATGGCGAATTCCAGTATACTCTGCGATGTCTCTGTCTGTTGTAATCAGCTGATCCATGGATAAATCGTGAACGGAATGCTTACCTGTAACTCTTGCGAAGGTCTTCAGTTCTTCGAGCGAAACATTAAGGAAGTTTGCTACTCTCTGTGCAGAAGCATCAACCTTAAGACGAGCTCTCAGTTCAGGATCCTGTGTAGCAACGCCTACAGGACATTTTCCTGTTCCGCAGATTCTATACTGCTGGCATGCTGCAGCTATAAGTCCTGCACTGGCTATTGCAATCGCATCTGCACCCATGGCAAGAGCTTTGGCAAAGTCTGCAGAAACTCTCAATCCACCAGTGATTACCAGATCTATATCAGCTCCAACAGAGTCAAGATATTTTCTTGCTCTGCTTAACGCATAAATTGTTGGAACGGAAGTAGCCTCTCTCAGCATAAGAGGGCTTGATCCTGTTGCTCCGCCTCTTCCATCTATGGTTATGAAGTCAGGCTGCGCAAAAACGCAGTGTTCCAAGTCTTTTTCAATATTTCCTGCAGCAATTTTGATACCGATTGGTCGACCTTCCGATCTTTCTCTCAGCATATCAACCATTGCCTTTAGGTCTTCCTTGGAATTAATTTCAGGGAATCTGCTAGGGCTCTGAACATCTTCCCCCTGCTTCTTGCCGCGGATTGCTGCAACCTCTGCAGTTACCTTTTCTCCAGGTAAATGACCGCCCATACCCGGTTTTGTTCCCTGTCCAATCTTAATTTCGATAGCATCAGATGTACGAAGGTTTTCGTCAGTAACGCTGTATTTGTTTGGAATATATTCAAATATGTACTTATATGCAGCTTCTTTTTCTTCAGGAAGAATTCCGCCCTCACCGCTACACATAGCTGTCTTTGCCATGGCAGAACCCTTTGCCAGTGCAACTTTAACCTCTCTGGATAAAGCTCCGAAGGACATGTGCGAAATATAAACCGGATTTTCCAATATCATCGGTTTCTTTGCATTCTTACCTATGATTGTTCTTGTTACTACAGGAGCATCATCATCAAGAGGTGCAGGATTTAGCTGAGCACCCAGCATCAGGATATCATCCCAGCTTGGAAGCGGCATCTGTGTTCCCATGGAACCACCTATTGATTTTCCTGTAACTGCCATCTCATGGATTTCGGCCATATAGCGCGCTGTTTTATCATTTCTAGCGTATGCGCTGTCGTAATTCAGTTCGCCTTCAAACTGAACCGGTGTTTCCTTCTCCGAGGAATCCGATTTATCCTCAATTAGTTCCAAAAGAGAAACAGGTGCCTTGCACACAGGGCAACCGTCGAGTTCTGAAACCGGAACGCCTGCAGCCTCCTCATCATAGATATAACCGCATACTTTACACTTATAAACTGCCATAATAGTACCTCCATCTAATCTTCTTTCTTTTTCCTGCATAGGGGACACAAACCCTCAAAAATCGTGCGGTGTCTGTTGATTTCAAAGCCACTTTCCAGCTCCATCTCATCATCGTATTCCTCATGATATCTCATGGGAGCATCTGTCACACTGCCGCAGCAGGTGCATACAAGATGATAATGACGATCTGTTCTGGAATCGTAACGTTCAGCTGAAGGAAGCTTAACGCCGGTAATCTGCCCGCTCTCTGTCAGCACACCCAGATTCCTGTACACCGTACCCCTGCTGATTCGTTCGTCCTTTTTTCTAACATCAAGATAAATCTCATCAGCAGTTGGATGATCACATCTGTCACAAACCGTATTCAGAATCAGCTGCCGCTGTCTGGAATTACGTTGTTTAATCATTAGTATCACCTTCCTAATATCAGGACTTATTACTAATTAGATAGTAAACCTATTGTTCAAATTAGTCAAGAATAAGTGTACTTCTAAAGGTTATACCAGTCCAAATGACTTCAATATAAATGACCCACCTATAAGTGTGAAAGAGCTGAAAAATGTGGTAAGCATCACTGTACGTTTCCCACTATCTGGGCATATTCTAGAGTTGTATTCATCATAGCACTCCCTTGGTGATTAAACAAAAACAGCGTAGTAGTTGTTACGACTACTACGCTTAAAAATTTATCAATCAATCATAGGCTGTTTGCGACATACAAACTGATGAACAGCCTGCTTCAGCTTTTGAGGTTCAATTGGTTTTGAAAGATGAGCGTTCATTCCACTAGCAAGAGAACATCTTATGTCCTCATCAAAAGCATTTGCGCTGACAGCAATTATTGGAATGGTTCCGCTGTCTGAATGTCCGCAAGTACGTATTACATGTGCCGCTTCCATACCATTCATTTCAGGCATCATTACATCCATAAAAATCATCTGGTAGAAACCCTCAGGCGATTCCTTAAATTTTTCAGTGGCTTTTAGACCGTTGACTGCGCCATCAACTTGACATCCCAGTTCCTCTAAGAATGCTCTTATAATTTCCATATTAAGTTCATTATCTTCTGCCACAAGAATGCGAGTTCCGGTCAAATCTATTTCATCAAAGATTTCCTCTTCCTGTTGTAGTGGTGCCTCAACCACAGGTAGTTCAAGGGTGAAGGAAAACGTACTGCCCTTCCCCATCTCGCTTTCCAGCTTGATTTCACTATTCATCATGTGTATCAGACGGTTACAAATTGCAAGACCAAGTCCACTTCCCTGACGATGTGATGACGTATTGTCCAACTGCTCGAACACTCCAAAAATTCTCTTTTGGTTCTCTTCGCTGATTCCTGTGCCCTGGTCAATAACAGCAAAGAATATGCTTGCCATATTGTTTTCCTTGGCAGTTTCCCTTACAATCATCTGAATTTCTGTTCCACTTCCCGAGTACTTGGCCGCATTGCCTAGCAGGTTAATCAGAACCTGACTAATTCTAAGTGCATCTCCATGGAACCAGTTGTGAGCTAAGGAAATATCAGTTTTAAACGTCTGATTCCTACCCGCGAACTCTCCGCCTAATATATGGTGAAGCTCATCCAAGAGGTTACTTAGATCAAAATCATCCTTAATTAGAGACATCTTACCGCTTTCAATTTTAGACATATCAAGAATGTCATTAAGTAATCCTAGCAGATAATCCGATGATGCGCGCACTTTTTTCAGGCAATCAAGACGCACTTCCTCTGACTGATTCTCCTGAAGAGCAATTTCCGTCATACCAATGATTCCGTTCATTGGCGTACGAATCTCATGAGACATTCTAGCCAAAAATTCAGATTTAGCCTGCGCTGACTTATCATGGTGTTCCTGGTTAACACGATTCTGAATAATGGTACTGATTTCCCACAATAAATCGTAGCTGTCTTTTTCATCCAAAACAGCAGGGTCTATTCCCATAAAGAAAATGCTTCCGGAATATAGCCCGTTATCGGACATAGGAAATGCGATTCCCTTTTGGCCATAATAGTTTTTCTGGAATACAAATTCCGTATCAATTGCCTCCTCCATAGGCAGAAGGAAATGCATTTGTGCCATGCGATTCATTTTCTGATAATCGTCCTCCGAACAACGGTAAATCGGACCCACACCTTCTAGGGTTTCGGGATGTTTCCAGCAATAGCTTACCATTCCGGATAGGTACTCTCCATTGAATGATGTGACAAGCAAATCCTGCAATGGGAATTGCTTTTTCAGACGACATGCCGCAAGATCCAGTGCTGCTGAAATAGAAGCACTACGATCAAACAGGTTGAGAACAAGTGATGCCAGTCCCATTTGGCTGATATAGTCCTGAGAAACAACCTCGCTGAACATCTTACCGGTTTTTTCTTTCATCTGTCTGTTCTCCCATTGCACAAAATCACAGTTTCGACAAGTGGCCTCACTTAATGCCACCTGCACTCGGTAGAACAGTTCTTCTGTGGTTTCATCTACGGCAGCAGTCATTCCTGCGCGGAACTTTACTTCCAACGCTTTCTGTCGAATTATAGCAGAACACTCCGCCTGCAGACTGTGCAGCATACTCTTACATTCCTGCGTTCCTATCCCCGGAAGCCACAACAGGAATTCGTCAGCGCCGGCACGAATCAGTACTGGCTTGTTTACGCATAAACCATAGCACTGCTTTGCAGTCAGTTCTGCCAGTTCATTTAGAATCACGTCTCCAAAAGTCAGTCCGTAATTCTGTACAATAGTACTAAATGCACATATATCCATCAGAATCAATTGACCATCTGGCTGCTGTTTACGTGCTTTTTCTAATGCACTTTCACCCTGCTTAAGGCGATAGAACCTGGTAACAGGGTCCAGCTTCTGCTGTTGTTCTTGCTGCAGTTCCTGAATTTTTACTTTGTGAATATCTCGAACATAGCCTACTACCGTAAGATTTCCGGTCTGTGAATCAATAACAGTTTTTCCATTGATTTCACTCCAGAGTCCATCCTTCAATTCAGGAAGCAACTGTCGCACTTGAAGATGAATATCTGTTTTTGTGCCCTGCAGTATTTCTTTAAATATTTCCTGATCTTCTTCAGAAAACATCTTGGTAATTGTATCTTCCCAAAATTCGTTTATTGTCCATACGCCGTTAAATTTCTTGCTGTTAACGATTTCCAACGTCTGTTCTTGCTGGCGATATGTAAAGAATATATCATTGGAACTTTCCAGTGCAATTCTGTAACGTTCTTTTTCCTCCATCAGTTGCTTTTCTGTGGCAATCTCGCTTTCAGTCAAGTTATGCACCACCTGATGCAACTCATCAATTTCCTGAATGTTAGACGGTCGGAATTCCTTAAGGCCCTTCATTCCGCCTCTGATGCTATCCATCAGGCGATATACCGGTGCTGAAATATAGCGTACAACTATAAACATTATGGCCATTCCAACAAGAGCACAAACTACGATTGTGGTTAGAATACTGCGGTACAACTGATTGCCTAGGCCAAAAATAGATTCTTCTGTGATGAACCCACATAATACCCAGCTCTTGTTTTCATAAGGCACCTTGCCACTGTACAAATTAAACCGGGACACCACAGAATATATGCTTTGTGTTCCTATGAGGGAATCTTTTACCTGATAAAGTTGCTTATAATCAGTTGGCTGCAGAATAAATTCAACATCCCCTCTACGTATTGCGTCATACAACGAGCCTTTTCCGGACAATGTCTTGTATGTTCCATTTTCCTGTTCAACAGCAATAGCATATCCGGCATTCTGATTTCGGTCCAGGTCGCGCACCGGAAGAAAATTGCTGCTGAGATAAGAAGTAGAAATTTCCGTGCCCAAAATTCCATAGATTTTGCCATCGTAGCAAAGAGGTACGGAGTAGGAAATCATCTGATGGTTGTCCAACACATGGTCTTCCAGTATGAAAGGCATTGACCAATAGCCTAAATCCGTCATGTCCGCATCAGTATTCTGCTGTGCCAGCAAATAAGGTGTGTAGAAAAAGTCATCTGCCGCCCTTTCTCCACTTCCTGCCAATTGAAAGAATGTAGACCATGAGCTGTCCAGAGCAATACTGTTTTCTCTAGCCAGAGTATTATCACCTCTTTCAAACAGGATATCTGAATTGGTTGTTGTCTTAGTAGTTGGGTCAGAATCTCTAAGGAAAAATCCTACATAATCCTGTGCTGAAGTATGATCCATATTATTACCCAAAACCAAAAACACACCACATGAATCATCCCCCTGAAGATAAGACAACATTTCAGGAAATACCCTTTTAATATAGTCGCTCTGTAGCTTCTTATCTTCAAGAAAACCGGTTATATTAGCATTACTTTCTGTCAAAAACTCATCAAGTTCTTTGTTCAGATAACCACTTTCGTTTCTCACCGCACTCCATTGGTCAATCATGGCGTTTTCTAGCACAACCCGTCTGTTTTCCACCAGATTATTATCTATTTCTACTGCATTCAGTTCCATTGTCTCTTTTGCCTTGCTTGAAAGCAGTATAGAAAACGGCAAAAGCCCTTGGAGCAGTACAACAAGTACAAGAGGAATCAGTAGCAAATAGTTCAATTTTCTCTTTCGTTTTATCATGAGGTATTCTCCTATTTGATCTGAATCCGCTTAATAATGGATTCAGGAAATTGCGGCATCTTCAAGTGCCTTGCAGAAATCATCATACCACTTGTCAAAAGCCGCTTCTGTAACATATGGTGCAACGGCTTCTTTTCGTGCCTTTCCTGCTGCTACCGCTTCATCTATTGCTTTTCTATCCGCTACTGCCTTGTCACTAAGGTTGTAATCCAAAATTTTACGAGTATTGTAGCCGTTGTCAAAGCACTTTGTTGTGTAGAACTTAATGGAATCGGACTGGTTGAGAATGCTTGTCAAGCAGTCATATGTTTTCGGAGTAACGTTAAGATTTTGTTCCTTTATAATCTTATCAACAATCTTCACATTATTTGCATCTTTGCGTACCGGTAAGTAAGCAGATTCACAAACAAAACGCAGATTGTTTTCTTTTTCAGTGAACCATTTCATAAACTCGCATGCGGCATACTCATGTACAGCATCTGATTTTGTTACTGCCATACCTGCACCCTGCTGTACGTTATAAGCTTTTCCGCCCTCCATCACAGGGGCCGGAAGCACTTCGTAGCCAATGATTCTGTCGCCCGAATCCTCGACAACTTCGTCAGGGAAGTACATTGAAGAAGATGTGGAGCCTGTATAGGCAAGAATATCACCTGTTTTAACATCGTCGGAGCGGAATTTTCCAAGGCTTGTAAAGTATCCTTTAACATATGGAACGTAATAATTGTCCCACAGGCGGCGTATCTTGTCTTTCTCAGGTCTAAGGGTTACTTCACCGTTGTTTACATCGAAAATATCAACTCCCATCTGCTTCATGCCAATTACAAAGTAGTTTGAAATTGAATCACGACCATAAAAAGCCTTACCATCATCTGGTATATTTGGTGTCTTACTGTCAGTCCATTCATAATAACGCTGTGCGACTTTTGTAATTCCCTCTACGGTCTTCAACTCTTCTGTACTTGTTCCAGTAGCATCAGCAAATGGCTTCCAGTCAGTAGCATTCAACATCAAAACTTCTGTAGATTTTGCAACAGGGAAAAGATACAGGGCATCATTATCATAGAAATATCCCTCTTGAATATAATCGTCTACATATTCTGAAAGTTCATCATCAGAAAAATACTGTCTTAAATTACTAAGCTTTCCCTGCTGCTGTACAGCATATGCTGTATCAGCGTATGTTGAGAATAGATCCGGTAAAGGCTGCGCACCTACCTTTTCCGCTACGGAGTCGGAAATTGCCTTTTCAAGGTCAGCAACAGATCCCTTGCTGTATCCCTCTACATAAATTCCCTTTTCCTTACCTTCAGTAGCATTGAACTCCTCCACCAGCTGGTCAAATGCAGCCTGCTGACCACCGTTATAGTAATGCCAAACTGTAATTGAAACCGGGTTATTTGGATCTAGCTTTACTGTTTCACCCTGTTTTCCACCACAGCCTGTCAACAGAGAAAAAGCCATTGTTCCTGCCAAAACAACAGCAATCCATCTTTTCTTTATCATACTTTCTATTTTCCTTTCATATACTCTAATCATATTGTCCACATATCGCATTTTTGCGACAAGATTGCTCAATATTATAACATTTTTTTGCATTAAAGACAATAATAATTAAAACGACAGCCCGTACAAAGCTGTCATATCAAAGACGGGAGTTTGACACTTGTAAATTAACAACCTAATCTGAACATATTGAAATAACACCATTTTCGGTGTTTTTTTTTGTCATTTTTTTCGATTTTGTTAGTGCAAGAATTCTTTCACCATCCAGCAAAATGAGCAGTTACTCATATTGCCAGAGCCTTTTAGAGCCGCCTAAATATTCCTTACAGAATGTTTATCGTGCCCTTTCTGTAATGGCTGAAGAATCCGATTACATACAGGAAGAACTCTATCGTAATTCCAACTTTGTTCACAGCAGAAACTCGAAAGTCCTCTACTATGACTGTACAAACTACTACTTCGAAACAGAAGAAGAAAGTGGAAGTAGAAAGTACGGCAAAAGCAAGGAACACAGACCAAATCCGATTGTAACCACGGGACTTTTTATGGATGCAGATGGTATTCCTCTGGCTTTTGATATCTTTCCCGGAAATCTAAATGAGCAAGTAACTCTTAACCCTCTTGAAACCAAAGTCATCCGTGATTTCGGTTGCAGCGAATTTGTTTTCTGTTCAGATGCAGGTCTTGGCAGCACAAAGAACCGTTTTTTTAACAGCTTTGGGAATCGCTCATATGTAATTACTCATTCTTTAAAGAAAATGAAAAAAGAAGAAAGAGAGGTTGCACTCAGACCTACGCAGTTCAAAGCACCGGGATCAGACGAATTTGTCGATTTGAGAACGCTTGATGAAACTAATGAAATCGTGTTTAATACGGTTTACTACAAAGAACTGCCGCTTGTAACAGACGATATGGATGAAACCCTGATTGTTACATACTCACCTAAATACAAGGCATATCAGAGAAGAATTCGTGCACATCAAATTGAACGAGCAGAGAAAATGATTCAAACACCCGGAAATACAAGACGCGGCAAAAATCAAAATGACCCTGCACGCTTTATTCAAAAGACATCTGTAACCTATGATGGAGAAATTGCTAAATGAAGAGTATACACGCAATCAAATCCTCGAAACTTTAAAAAGCATGCAAATGACATTGCTGAGCAAAGAAAGCGGATATATTCCATCCTATGAAAGAACGGAACTGACTGATAAACTGCTCGAAAAATAAGGTTTCAAAACAGACTATGAGTTCATTTCAAAGGCAAAAATGAGAAGTATTATCAGAAAAACAAAACAGACAACTAGCACAAAAACGAAAAAATAGCACATATCGATGCAAAGAACGAAAGCTTGCAATCCAAGTATTACTAATGGATAGCAAGCTTTTTTTAACAACAAAGTGTCAAAGATGGGATAGTAAACCTATTGTTCAAATTAGTCAAGAATAAGTGTACTTCTAAAGGTTATACCAGTCCAAATGACTTAAGCACGAAGAGCCAACCAGTAAGTGTAAAAGCACTGAACAATGTGGTAAGCATCACCGTACTTGCTGACAACACGCCCTCGTGACCCATATTTTTGGACATCACATAGCTTGTAACTGTTGTGGGTGAACCCAGCATAACCAGAATTGCAATCATTTCTGCATTTCTGAAGCCCATCCATGCCGCCACAGGCAAGAACAGTGCACAATAACCTATGAGCTTTGTAAATGTAGCTGCAGCAGCCGGTTTAACTTTATCAAATGCCTTTTTAATATCAAAGGTTGCACCCATAGCCATCAGTCCGAGAGGTGTTGCTGTGCCTCCAAACTTTGAGGCAGTCTTAAATACGATTTCAGGAATCGGAAGGCTCAAGACAGACCATATCAGCCCTGCAAAAATCCCGATGATTATAGGATTCTTCAAGATTCCTATAATAGTCTTTTTGAGAGTCTTCCTATCCAGTCTGCCTCCGCCCGGTCTTAAAATGGTTAGTACCGAAACAGCAACTATATTGTATAGCGGTACACTTCCGATAATCATTAAAGGTCCCATGCCGCTTGTTCCGTAAATATTCTGTATAAAAGCAATACCCAGTATAGCCGCACTGCTTCTGTAAGAAACCTGAATGTATTCTCCTCTAATGGAGCTGTCTTTCCATATGAATGCAATAAAGGCTGCAATCGCTATGGAAATCACAGTTACGACAAAACAGAACAGGACAAACTTCGTGTTCCATGCTTCCTGAACGTTTACCGTTGCAAGATCCAGAAACAGCATTACCGGCAGTGGACCTTTGAAAACGAAAGTATTCATCTTACTTGCAAATTCGTCATCCATTAACCCAAATTTATTAAAGAACAGCCCTAAAAGCATCAGCAAGAAAATGGGAACTGTAGCATTAAGGCTGAAAATCAGATTTTCCATCAAAAATCAACTCCTCGTATACAAAACTAACAGATTCCATTATATAACAACACTTCCTGCATTCCAAGGGGTTCATATGGCATCAGTGTATAAAAGGATTTATTTGTCAGCAAGTTCCCTATACTTTTC
>JAQXRN010000020.1 GCA_029218545.1 Bacillota bacterium
TCCAGCAATTTTTTTAATATGTTTACTACCAGAAACCAGACAGAAGCATATATGGATGCTGAAAAGCATGTAAAAGCACTGATAGGTGATGAGGATCAGACTGTTTTCAGACTTGTGCGCGACAAGAGAATCGGAATCAACGGTGTATTCAAGGCAGTTCTCTCACCAAGGGAACCTCAACAGATTAACTATACAGATTATGTCCTAATCATCGCCTGCTTCTGCGCAGGTGTTGCAGAAAATAAGTAAGTAGTAAGTAATAATCGCCAAGTAAAAAGAGACTATGCCCTTATCCGGTATAGTCTCTTATCTTTTCAGCTAGATCATTTAAATATTCCCAGCGTTCCATCTTTTCATCTAAAGCCGATGAAAGTTCCTCGCGCTCTTTAGTAAGCTTCTGAAGCTTTCCGTAATCGCTGCCTGCTGAATTTATCTCTTCCTCGACTTCTTCAAGCTTTGCTTCCAGCTCAGCGATATCATCATCTATGGTTTCATATTCCTTCTGTTCCTTGAAGGTAAATTTAAGTTTCTTGTTTTTTTCTTCCCGGCGATTGTCACCCTTACTTGCGTTCTTCTCTGGTTTCGAAGATTCTGCTTCAGTCTCTCTAAACTCTTTAATTTCAGCCCAATCAGAGTATCCTCCCATGTAGTGGCCTATCTTCTCGTCACCCTCATATACAAAGACATGCTTTGCAACTCTGTCTATAAAATGTCTGTCATGGGACACTGCGATTACTGCACCCTGGAAGGTGTCCAGATAGTTTTCAAGGATACATAGTGTTTCAATATCAAGGTCGTTTGTTGGCTCATCAAGAAGAAGCACATTGGGAGCACTCATAAGGATTCCTAAGAGATACAGTCTTCTCTTCTCACCACCTGACAGCCTTCCCACAGGGATTGAATGCATGTGGGGTGGAAACAGGAATCGCTCCAGCATCTGGGATGCACTGATATATCCATCCTCAGTTTTTACATTGTGTGCAATATCACATACATATTCTATGACCCTGCGGCTCTCATCCATATGCTCGTTTTCCTGTGAAAAATATCCAAGTTTAACAGTTTCGCCGATTTCCACAGTTCCTGAATCCGGCTGGATTTCCCCGCAGATTAGTTTGAGCATTGTAGACTTGCCGCTGCCGTTTTCTCCAAGAATTCCAAGGCGATCATTCCTGAGAACCGTATATGTGAAGTCCTTAATGAGAAGCTTGTCATCATAAGCCTTTGTTACATTTTTTAATTCTATTACCTTCTTACCTAATCTGGAAGACACAGAAGACATCTCTATTGAAGATTCGTCTATTACAAGCTTACCTTGTTCAAGCTCGTGGAACCTGTCTATTCTCGCTTTGGCCTTGGTAGTTCTTGCCTGTGCGCCACGGCGCATCCATTCCAGCTCACGCCTGTAGAGCGTTCTGCGCTTTCTTTCTGTGGCAATCTCCATCTCTTCCCTTTGGGCCTTGCTCTCTAGGTAATATTGATAGTTTCCCTCGTGTCTGTAGAGATTTCCCCCTGTCAGTTCAAGAATTACATTTGTAACTCTGTCGAGGAAATATCTGTCATGGGTAACCATGAATATGGCACCTTTAAATTTCTGAAGGTATTTTTCAAGCCAGACTACCGTTTCACTGTCTATGTGGTTGGTAGGCTCGTCAAGAATAAGGATTTCGCAAGGGTTTGTAAAAATTCCAGCCATGGCAACTCGCTTGCGCTCACCACCGCTCAATTCTCCCATTCTGGCATCAAAATCCGTTATTCCAAGCTGGTTAAGCATTGACTTGCAAAGATAGTCTCCTTCTGCCAGAACCTCCGGCCAGAGATAGCTTAACGCCTGCTCGAGCACTGTATTTTCGGGATTGTATGAAGGACTCTGAGGCAGATATCCTATGCGGACTCCACCGGTTAGAACAATCTTGCCGCTGTCAGCTTCTTCTGCTCCTGCAGTTATCCTCAGCAGCGTTGACTTGCCTGTTCCATTTACCCCGATTAATCCTATCTTGTCCCCTTCATTTATAGCGTATGAAAGTTTGGTCAAAAGAGGCTTTACCGTATATGATTTTGAAATGTCTGTTGCATTTAATAAAATCAATTAGCACCCTCCGTAGTATCTAAATTAGCATCAATTGCTTCCTGAATCCTTGATTTAACCAGCTGTGCAAGTTCTGTTGTCTTCATATCCTCATACTCTTCATAAGGAATTACAGGCAGGAAATGCAACTGGCAGGATACAGGCTTGCTGTTTTTCTGGTCGAAGACCTTATATGTGTCTATCATGGCAATTGGCAGAATCGGGCACTTGGCCTTTACTGCACATCTGAAGCTGCCGCCATGGAATTCAATCATTTCATTTTTGTTTCTGCTTCTTGTACCTTCAGGGAAAATCAGATAGTTACGGCCGCTTATGACCTCTTTTGTAACCTTTTGCATCACTTCTATAGATTTTTTAGGATGTCCTCTATCGATTGGGAATCCCTTCAGGCATGTTGCAATCTCCCTAATGAAGGGAGTGTTCTCAATTTCTTTTTTGTACACAGCGGAAATAGGTGTATCGCATGCAACAACTGCTGCAACTATGTCAAACAATCCCTGGTGGTTGCTGTAAAGCATAAATCCGCTTTCCTTTGGGATGTTTTCTTTGCCGTAAACCTGTAAGTCTATGTTCCCTGATTTTACGCCCAGCTGAAGTATGGACTGTATATGTTTATATGCCTCTGCTTCAGGATACTGTCCTACTGTCTTTGCATATCTGCAAAGTTTAATATACATTCCGGGCACTTTGACAATATTCTTAAGTACCATCAATGCGATTCTGTTCATCTCTAATCCTCCTGGTGCCTCTATTCTAACAGATTATTTCTTCGGTTTCCATACACCTTTTGCGTAAAATGCAAGGGATATAGCTGTTCCTATTGCCCAGCCTACAGGCCATGACATCCATATTCCGGTGATTCCGTAGTGTGCAGACAGGATATATGATAAGACAACCCTTATGATAAGGTCAGAAAAGGTTGCAGTAGTAAAGGACTTTATTGCACCTGCTCCACGAAGCAGTCCGTCTGTAATCATTTTAAACACCACCACCATATAAAAAGGCGATGCGATTCTGAGGAAGCTCATTCCTGTTGCAACGGATTCCGGACTGCCATCTTTCAGAAACAGTCTGATGAGCATTTCCGCACCCAGGAAACATACCGCAAAAAATAGCATACTGAGTGCAAAACCTATTTTTATGTCCTCTTTATGTCCCTTTTTAACTCTATCTATGTTGCCTGCACCGATATTTTGAGCCGTGTATGTTGACATGGCATTTCCAATGGTTCCAAAGCTGGTTATGCAGAAGGTGTTGATCTTTATTGCTGCAGAATATCCGGCAACCGCTGATGTTCCAAAGGTGTTTATTAAGTTCTGTATGCAGAGATTTCCAACAGATACGAAGCTCTGCTGCAAAATGCTTGGAATGGCTATCCATGCTATCTTTTTTAACATATTAGGTGAAAACTTCAGATAATGACCTTCAAACTCATCTATTTTCAGTCTTTTCTTCATGGTAAACAGTGCTAATAGTGCTGCCAGGGTCTGACAGATAAATGTCGCCCACGCTACACCGACTACATCCCAGTGCATAACAGCTACGAACACCCAGTCCAACACAATATTTCCTATTGAAGACCCTATAAGGAAGTACAGTGGAGTTTTGGAGTCTCCCAGAGCAGTAAAAACACCGTTGCATACGTTATATAAAAAAATAAATACGAAGCCGCCGATATATACTCTCAGGTATACTGCCGAATCCGCCATTATTTCATAAGGAGTGCTGATTGCTTCAAGCATCCATCTGCTGAACACCAGACCCAATACTGTCAACAGACCTGAAAGAGCAAGGGATGTAATCATCGTCGTTGAAATGGCCGTCTTCATCTGACGGTAGCGCTTGGCACCGAAAAGCTGGGAAATTACCACAGAGCATCCTACATTTGAACCCAGGGCAACTGCCATAAAAATCATTGTAATTGGATATGATGCGCCAACTGCAGCCAGTGCGCTTTCCCCATGTGCAGCAAAGTTCCCTATTATTATGCTGTCGGCTATATTATAGAACTGCTGGAAGATTACACTGATAAACAGCGGCAGTGTAAACTGAACAAGAATATTCCGTGGTTCTCCCACAGTTAAGTCTTTTACCAAATCCATCATCTCCTATTTTTGCAAAGTCCAGCCTATATTTTAAAACTGAAAGGACTAAATTTCAAGGCTTCTTTTATTTGTAATCCGGTTATTTTGCCTGATATATACCTGATATATATTTGACTTTTTTATTGTGCATTGTTAAGATTCATAGAGATAAACAATATGTAAATATTAATATTAAGTTTTTTAATAGGGAGATTTTATGAATTTTACAAGCATATTTGATGTCATAGGTCCAAATATGATCGGGCCATCAAGTTCACATACTGCCGGAGCGGTATCTATAGCACTTATGGCGAGAAGACTGTTTAATGAGGAGATTGCAAGAGTCGATTTTACACTCTATGGCTCTTTTGCCAAGACATATCGTGGTCACGGTACGGACAAGGCTCTTCTTGGAGGTATCTTAGGCTTTTCTCCTGATGATGTACGCATTCGCGATGCATTTGTAATTGCAGAAGAAAGAGGTCTTGTATTTAACTTTATTGAAGACCATGAAGATCATGGATACCACCCTAATACAGCTGATATCCTTATGGATAACGGAAAGGGCAGAACACAGTTCATCCGTGGCGAGTCCATCGGAGGGGGCAGAATGAAAATAGTTAAGATTAACAATATTGATGTGGATTTTACCGGTGAATACAGCACTCTGATAGTGAAACAGCTGGACAGACCCGGTGTAGTAGCGCATATTACAAAGTGTCTAAGCGAAAGAAATGTAAATATAGCATTTATGCGTCTCTATCGTGAAGCAAAGGGTGAAACTGCCTATACTGTCATTGAATCTGACCATAGGATTCCGCCTGAAATAGTTGATCTTATCAACGCCCACGATAATATTCAAAAGACTCTTGTAATTCAGGTTTAGGAGATGTTTATAAGTAGTTAAAAAGGTAGAACAATATTACTGAATGTGTTAAAATATACTCAAGAGGTGAGAATATGAACACAAGTAATATTAAGAACTACAAACCGCAGGCTTTTGCTGAACTGCTAGGTGTATCAGTAAAGACATTGCAACGATGGGATAGGGAAAATATCTTAAAAGCATATCGTACTCCAACCGATAG
>JAQXRN010000021.1 GCA_029218545.1 Bacillota bacterium
AAATGAAATTGCAGCAAATTTATATGAAAAAGTCGGATTTAAAAAAGAAGGCGTCATGCGCCATGGTGGTAAGAAAAACGGAAAATATGTGGATATGTGCCTGATGTCCATGTTAAAGGAAGAATATTACAAGTAATGTATACAAAAAAACACAAATAATCCGATTGACTTATAGAACATTTGTGGTATTATTTATTAGCGACCACTACATATAGTAGTAGAAGCTCGATTTGGAAAAGATGTGTAAATGATATACTTTTATTAATTTGAGGGGAGAAAACGATGGACAGCATTAAGAAAATTATTAAACGAGATGGCAGAATGGTTGATTATGATGTTAACAAAATTGCAGAAGCCATTTTTAAAGCTGCTCAAGTGCTTGGCGGTAAAGACAAGGATATGGCAAAGTATTTGGCAAGACAGACAGAAGTTTATTTACTTGAAAGATGTCACACACCGGTACCTTCCGTAGAACAGATTCAGGATGCTGTCGAAAAGATCCTTATTGAAAACGGTCATGCACGTACAGCTAAGGAATACATCCTCTACAGAGCTGAGCGTACAAAAGCTCGTGACATGAATACAAAGCTCATGAAGATATACGAGGATCTGACCTTCAAGGAAGCAAAGGAAAATGAAATAAAGCGTGAGAACGCCAACATCGACGGCAATACAGCCATGGGAACAATGCTCAAATATGGTTCTGAAGGTGCCAAAGAGTTTTACAAGATGTATGTGATCGATCCGAAACATACAAGAGCTCACGAAAATGGGGATATTCATATTCACGATATGGATTTCTATACTTTGACAATGACTTGCTGCCAGATTGACCTTGTTAAGCTGCTTAAAGGCGGTTTCTCAACAGGTCATGGACATTTAAGAGAACCTAACGATATCGAAAGCTATGCAGCACTGGCTTGTATTGCTATTCAGTCAAACCAGAATGACCAGCACGGCGGTCAGTCCGTACCTAATTTTGATTACGGCATGGCTCCGGGTGTTCGCAAATCCTATAGAAAGCTCTACTGGATGAATGTAGGCAAGATGGTTAACTATATTCTTGATATTGAAGATGGCGTTGACCAGATTAAAGCACTTGGCAAAAAAATTATGGAAGAGCATGGTGTTGAACCTTGCATGGCATGGGACAACAACTACAAGGAACTTGAATTTGTTGAACTTGAGAAGCTTGTAGGTGCTGAAAATGCTGCTAAAATTCAGGATAGATCAACTAAATATGCTGACAAGGAAATAAGAAGAAAAACTCATCAGGCTATGGAAGCGTTTATCCACAATCTGAATACAATGCACTCAAGAGCAGGTGCACAGGTTCCTTTCAGTTCAATCAACTATGGTACAGATACATCTCCAGAAGGAAGACTTGTTATGGAATCCGTTATGAAAGCGACTGAAGAAGGTCTTGGAAACGGTGAAACTCCTATATTCCCAATTCAGATTTTCAAGGTAAAAGAAGGCGTCAGCTATAATCCGGAAGATCCTAACTATGATCTTTTCAAGATGGCATGTAAGGTGTCTGCAAAGAGATTATTCCCTAACTTCTCATTCCTGGATGCACCTTTTAACAAGCAATACTATGTAGAAGGAGATCCTAGTACAGAATGTGCATACATGGGATGCAGAACAAGAGTAATTGGAAATCACTATGATCCTTCAAGAGAAATAGTTAGCGGAAGAGGTAATCTGAGCTTTACATCCATAAATCTTCCAAGACTTGCTATTAAATCTAAGGGTGATTTAGATATGTTCTTCGAAGGATTAGATCATATGATAGACCTTGCATGTGATCAGCTCTACGACAGATATAAGATACAGTCACAGAAGAAAGTAAGAAACTTCCCGTTCTTAATGGGACAGGGAATCTGGATTGATTCAGACAAGCTTGGCCCTGATGATACCATAGAAGAAGTAATTAAGCATGGTACTTTGACTGTAGGCTTTATCGGTCTTGCAGAATGCTTGAAGGCACTTACCGGAAAGCATCATGGAGAATCCAAGGAATCTCAGACTCTTGGTAAAGAAATCGTTGGATATATGCGCAAGAGAATGGATGAAAAATCAAAAGAAACAGGTCTTAACTGGTCACTTATTGCTACACCGGCAGAAGGACTTTCAGGTAGATTTGTAAGAATCGACAGAGAAAAGTATGGTGTAATTCCTGGCGTAACTGACAGAGATTATTATACAAACAGCTTCCATGTTCCTGTATACTATCCAATAAATGCTTTTGAAAAGATTTCAATTGAGGCACCTTACCATGAACTGACAAATGGTGGACATATTTCTTACATTGAACTCGATGGAGATCCGCTGAAGAACCTTGATGCATTTGAAAAAGTTGTAAGATTCATGAAGGAATCAGGAATAGGATATGGTTCAATCAACCATCCTGTAGATAGAGACCCTTGCTGCGGTTATACAGGTATTATTGATAATGAGTGCCCACAGTGCCATAGAAAGGAAAATGACGGTAATGTTGGATTTGAAAGAATCCGTAGAATAACAGGTTACCTCGTTGGAACTATGGATCATTGGAATAATGCAAAATCTGCTGAAGAAAAGGATAGAGTAAAGCATGATGTCAACTCAGAACTTGAACAGCTATAATTCAATCAGAATTGCAGGCGTAGTACGAGAATCAATTGTAGATGGTCCTGGCTTCAGATTTGTAGTCTTTTGCCAGGGCTGTCCACATGGATGCCCGGGATGCCATAATCCGGACACTCATGATTTTGACGGCGGTTATGATTGTGATATTGAAAAAATAGTAGAAGCTGTTGAGAAGAATCCATTGCTGGATGGTGTGACTTTTAGCGGCGGTGAACCATTTTGCCAGCCGGAGGCCTTTTATAATTTAGCTTTAAAATTAAAAGAAAAAAATATGGACATACTGGCCTATAGTGGTTATACTTATGAGGAACTTGTGGCAATGAATGATCCTGCAGTTGATAATTTGCTCTCAACGCTGGATATTTTGATAGATGGAAGATATGTGGATAATGAGAGGGATCTGACTTTATTGTTCCGAGGAAGTAAAAACCAGAGGGTAATAGATATGAAGCTAACCAGAGAAAATGGTCATGTTACCCTTGCTGAAAAATATCAATAAAAAGAGAAAAAAATACTTGAACACAAAATTACATTGTGATATAATGTCATATGTTCGAGTGCGAACTAAAGTTTTTTATTTGTAAAATATGCAAAGCATGCTTAATATACTAAGAGGAGGTGCGGTAGAATGTCAAAGAAGTGCGAAATTTGTGGTAAGGGTCAGGTATCTGGAAACGCTGTATCCCACTCCATGAGACACACAAGAAGAAAATGGAATGCAAATATCCAGACTGTAAGAATCGCTGAAGAAAACGGCACAGTTAGAAGAGCAAACGTGTGCACAAAGTGTATCAAATCAAATAAAGTGAACCGTGCCATCTAATTAAAAGGCGACAGAGATACTGTTATTCGACAGTATCTTTTTTATTTGCCTTTTTTACACTATTTGTTCAAAAGGCTGAAGCCACAAACAACAAGTACGATTCCCAAAAGAATAATCCATGCCTTAGGCGGCAGGAAAAAAGCACAGATTGTTACGATTCCAAAAACTAAAAGTACAAAACCTATATCTTTACTCTCTCTATAAAGATTAAAGCATTTCTTTTTATGGCAGTTTTTGCTCATGGCTGACCTCCGTTATAATTATTCATTAATATAACCTATGTTTTTTATTATGAAAATGTGAAAGTTTATGATAAAATGTTGTAAAAGTAAACGAAGGGGTCGGTATTATGTCACTAAGTAGAACTACAAAGCTAGGAAAGATAACTATAAATAACAGCGTAATATCTAAGGAAATAATCAAGGCAGCTTCAAAAGTAGATGACAAGGTTTTTTTATCAAATGATAGAGGAAAACTTTTTGGAAATCCTAAAAGGGTAGGCACAGGTGAATTTGGCAATAACATTTTGATTGAGGAGAAAGAAGAATCTATACATGTATTATTCTATATTGTCATAAAATTCGGTGCCAGCATAGGTAACTGCACCAAGGTGATACTGGATGAACTTGAGCAGTCTCTAAAGATACTTTTTCCTAATCAGAATGGCATAATAACGATAAAGATTATTGGTGTGAAGTCAAAAAATATCGCTCCTAGGGATATTGAGGTTAAAAGAAAATATGAAGTTAGATGATAAGATTACAGCAATAAAAGGCGTTGGGGACAAAAAAGCTCAAAAACTCAGTCAGCTGAATATAGAAAAAATCGAAGATCTTTTTTATCTTATTCCAAGAAAATATGAAGATCGCAGAAATGTATCATATATTATGGAAGCTCCCTTTGATAGAGAGGTTCTGATTAAGGGGAAGGTTGTAACACAAAAGAGTTCCGGCAATCCATATAGCAAGAAAACACCGCTTAGAGTGCTGATTGAGGATTCATCGGCAACTCTTGAGGTGCTTTTTTTTAACGCTAAATACTTAAAAAATTACTTTAAGGTTGGCAAAGAATATACCTTTTACGGTAAAATCACCCTTAATAACGGAAGAAGACAAATGGCACATCCTGAATTTCATCCATCAGGTGATAAGGATGACCTAAGAGGCATTTTTCCTGTTTATCCATTGACTGATGGAATAAATCAGAGTACTTTAAGAAAACTCGTTAAAGAAGCTTTGCCTCTCGCTGATGAGATTAAGGAATGGTTGCCTCCTGAAGTGGTAAGTCAATATTCCCTCTGTGATCCGGCTTATGCCATAAGAAATCTGCATTTTCCTAAGGATGATAGGCAGATTAAAGAAGCAAAATACAGGATGATTTTTGAAGAACTTCTTACATTGCAGACAGGCCTTTTATATGTAAAAAAAGGAATTTCTGATAATAATGGAATTGTAATAAAAGAAAAATCCGCTAAAGAATTTGTTTCATCTCTGTCTTTTGAACTTACAGACGGGCAAAAAAAGGTTTGGAAGGAAATCGAGAGCGATTTGGCTTCTGATAAGCCTATGAATAGATTAGTACAGGGAGATGTAGGCTCCGGCAAAACTGCAGTCGCTGAAATGGCGATGTTTAAGACTGTTATAAATGGCTTTCAGGCTGTTATGATGGCACCTACAGAACTTTTGGCAAAACAACATTATGCTTCTTTAGAAAGGGATTTTAAGGCTTTTGGATTTAATGTTGACCTCCTTTGCAGCAGCATGAACTCAAAAGAAAAAGAAAAAGCGCTCTTGAACCTTAAGAGCGGAAAAACAGATATTATTGTAGGTACGCATGCGCTTATTCAGCCTGATGTTAAATTTAATAATTTGGGTTTGGTAATTACAGATGAGCAACATCGTTTCGGTGTAAACCAGAGAAGTATCCTGACGGAAAAAGGCATTAATCCTAATGTGCTTGTAATGACTGCAACACCCATTCCAAGAACTTTGGCTGTCATCTTATATGGGGATCTTGATATTTCTGTTATTGATACCATGCCCGTAGGCAGGCTGCCAATAAAGACCTATTTAAGAAACGAAGAAGCAAGAGATTCAATATACAACTTTGTGGAAAAAAATGTTAAAGATGGGAGACAGGCATATGTAGTTGCACCTCTAATTGAGGAATCGGAAAAACTTTCGTGCAAGTCGGCAGAAGAACTTTTTGAAGAACTTTCCAGAAAATTCCCGCATTTAAGGGTCGGTCTTGTTCATGGTGCACTAAAGCAGGAGGACAAAGATAGAGTGATGGAGTCTTTTTCTTTGGGAGAAATAGACATCCTTGTTTCTACAGTTGTAATTGAAGTAGGTATTGATGTTCCAAATGCTACAGTAATGGTTATTGAAAACTGTGAAAGGTTTGGTCTTGCACAGCTTCATCAGCTTAGAGGTAGAGTAGGAAGAGGCAAAGATCAGTCATACTGCATACTCATTTCGGGAAGCGATAGTAAGGTGGCTGCAAAACGAAATGAAATAATGGTGAAAAGTTCTGATGGATTTGAAATTGCTGAAGAAGATTTGAAGCTGAGAGGCCCCGGTGAAATTTTCGGAACTAGGCAGCATGGTATTCCTGAACTGAATATCAGCAATCTGCTCAGATATGTAGATATTCTTGAAGATGTAAAAAATGTTGCAAATAACATTATAAAAAAAGATCCTAATTTTAATCTTCCCGAAAATCAGCCACTTAAGAAGAAGGTACAAAAAATGTTTGGTGAAAACATACAGTTAAATCTTTAAAATCTGTTGGAACGGATATCCCGTAACTCAAAGAGCCTATGAAATTCTCCATAGGCTCTTTTTGAATATAAGGTTTGTGATCTTAAAAGACTACTTGCCAGCTAACTGTCTTTCAGCCATTTCAACTAACTTCTTAGTCATATAACCGCCAACGTATCCGTTTTCTCTTGCGGAAAGGTTACCCTTATCCATCTGGTCATAATTTGATAGACCTAATTCGTTAGCAACTTCTGTCTTTAAGCTCTTTAATGCAGGTTTTGCATTTGTGTTCATTTTATCTTGTAATGACATGTTTTTCACCTCCTATTACAATAATTATTGTGTGCTGTGAAAAAGAATATATGTTAAGCAATAAATGGCTTTTTTGGCCTTACATTCCAAATAAATTTATGATAAATATTTGATTTTAAAAAACTTATAGGTTAATATAAAACTGTTAAAAAATTTGAGCAACGTAAGGAGCGTTATTAAGATGAGAATTATTGCAGGTGATTATAAAGGCAGAAGGCTTGAAACACCTGATAATTTTGATGTTAGACCGACAACAGACAAGGTAAAGGAAGCTATGTTTAGCATAATTTCACCTTATGTAGTAGACGGCATTTTTGTTGACCTGTTTTCGGGCACCGGAAACCTTGGGCTTGAAGCTCTTTCGAGAGGTGCATCTAAATGCTATTTCTGCGACAGTTCAAGGACGAGCATCGGGATAATCAGAAAAAATATAAAATATTGCAGGGCAGAGGAATATTCTGTGGTATATGCAGGAGATTTCAGACAGTCACTGATGAAAATAAAAGACAAGGTTGATGTTTTTTTGCTGGATCCGCCTTATGACTCGGATTATTATAACATTTCCTTTGAGATGATTAAGGAGTATGACCTGTTGGCAGAAGATGGAATAATAGTTGCTGAACATAGAAATGATGTTGAACTGGGAGAAGAAATTGCCGGTTTTGAGCTGCTAAAAGAAAGAAAATATGGCAATATAGTACTAAGTATTTATGGGTAGCCTTGCTTCAACAGTTTTATTATGTTAAAATGTTCGTGTAATAATTCGGAGGTAAATTTTTGATGAAAACAAAAGCACTTTATGCAGGCTCTTTTGATCCGCTTACACTAGGACATCTTGATATTATTGAAAGAGCTGCTAATATTTTTGATGAGGTTGTTATCGGAGTGGTTATTAACCTCGAAAAGAAGACCATGTTTACCTTTGAAGAACGTATGGATATGATTAATGAGGCTGTTAAGCATATTGATAATGTTTCGGTAGATATGTGTGATGGCCTTCTGGCTGATTATGTTAATAAGAATGAATTTAACGTGGTTGTCAGAGGACTGAGAGGAATGAGTGACTTTGATAGTGAGCAGCAGATGGCACAACTTCACCAGCACCTGTATAATGACAAAACCGAAACGGTTTTCTTGATTTCAGATGCTAAGTATGCGTTTATCAGTTCCACGATGGCAAAGCAGGTTATTTCATTAGGTGGCGATGGTTCCTGCCTAGTTCCGCCTTGTGTATTAGATAAAATGAAAGGGAGATTAGACAAGTAATGGAAGATACAATGAGAGTTTTGAAACTATTAGAAGAATTGGAAGACATTGTTGATGAAGCTACAGGGCTTCCGCTTTCAAACAAGATAATGCTGGATGCTGAAGAAATTTTCCAGATTATTAGAGAAATAAGACTTGCACTTCCGGATGATGTTCAGCAGGCTAAGTGGATTAGGGATGAAAGAGACAGAATTCTGGACGAAGCCAAAACTGAATATGAGAGAATCATCAGAGAAGCTAAGAAACAGGCTGAATATCTGGTAGAGAATGATGATATTACTCTAAGAGCAACAAAGCTTGCCAGTGAGATAAAACAGGATGCCGAAACTCACGCTAGAGTGATGCGAATGAGAACTTATGATTATGTGGACAAAATGCTTTATGATATGCAAGGCCAGATGGATGAGCTAAATATGAAGTATTTCGGTGAGATGTACACAAATTTAGAAAACACATTTGCATCTATAAATGAAATTCTTGCAGCCAACAGAGAAGAAATGAAGAAACTGGCATACAAGACTCAAAATGAAGTAAATGTTGGTTCCTTTGCACCAAGCGAAGAATAAGTTTCAGGTAATGACTATATATTTTTTTAATAGTATGATGATTAAGGACATTCCTTTGGAGTGTCCTTTTGAAATATATGAGTAATTTTAGAATGCATTTGAGAATATAAATGTTATATGAAATTACTTTCCCTAATAAAAAACAAAATAGTTGTATTTGTTGCTATATTATTCGTTTCAGGAATGATTATTTTGCCGGATGTAACAGCTGATGGTTTTAGAAATGCAATTAATATTTGGCTGAATTCTATAGTGCCTGTTTTGCTTCCGTTTTTTATTTTTTCGGATTTTATTAAGAGTACGGGCGAACTAGAATATCTTCCGCCTAGAGTATATCCCTTTATTATTTCTTTTTTGTCTGGATATCCCATGGGGGCAAAGGTGACAGCCGATTTTATCAAAGAAAACCGGTTGAGCCTGCCTGAGGGCAAGCGTGTCTTAAGCTACTCCCTTGTTACAGGTCCTTCGTTTATTATTTTTACAATAGGTTCCTTTATAGGGAGTACAAAGGCAGCCGTAATAGTAGCGATATCACATTACATTGGTGCGTTGTTAAACAGCTTTTTCTATTATAATAGCCATAAGTCTGTTGCAAACTACTATTTAGAAAAACATAATACAGAAAATATAACTATGGAAAAATTTACTCAGGCAATATATGAAGGTTTTAAAGCAATGGGAACGATTTTGGCTTATTTGATGATATTTACGATTGCCATTTTTTTTATAGAGCATATTGGGCTGTTTGATTATGTCAAAAATCAGACATTATTAAGTTTTATTAAAGGCATTTTTGAAATGACCATTGGAATAAACCTTATAGGCATGTGTGATATTAGTATAAGACTAAAAACAATTATTTCCGCATTCCTTGTATCTTTGGGAGGTTTGTCTGTAATAGGCCAGGCTACATCAATTGCCGGTGGCTGTGGACTTAAGCTTATTGACATTGTTGAGGTTAAAATAACTCATGGGCTACTGGCAGGAATTATAGCTACACTATTGGTAAATATTATGTTAATATAAAGCTATGAAGAAAAAAAGCGTAGGAATAATAGCTGAATACAATCCATTTCATAACGGACATCTTTACCATCTGAACCAGTCGAAAAAGTTAAGCGGTGCAGATGTATCCGTTGTAGCCATGAGCGGTAATTTTCTGCAGAGAGGGCAGATTGCCATTGCTGACAAATGGTCGAGAGCAGAAGCTGCTGTTCGCTGTGGAGCAGATTTGGTGGTTGAAATACCCGTTGTTTTTGCGTGCAACTCTGCACCTGTTTTTGCCAAGGCGGGCGTTGAAATACTGGAAGCGCTGGGAGTAGATTATATTTCTTTTGGAAGCGAATCAGGAAATATCCATGAGTTAATGGATATTGTTAAACTATTGAATGAAAAAGAACAGGAAATAGAAGCTTCTATAAGAGATTCTGTAAAAAAAGGGTTATCTTATCCAAGGGCTCGAAGTGATGCTCTTATACAGATGATTGGAAGGGAAAAGGCAAGGACTATTGATACTTCAAACAATATTCTTGCTTTGGAGTATCTAAAGAACATTAAAAAGGCAACACCAATAACCGTGAAGCGCAGTGGTCCTGGCTATAATGATTTAGAAGCATCTGACGAATTTGCATCAGCTACCGCAATCAGGTATATGATGGAAGAAAACATTGAAATATCAGCATTTATGCCCCCTGAATCCATTGATACAGTAAGAAAATGCCTAAAACCATCTAAAGATGTGATTTTTAGAATGATTTGCCAGCAGGGCTTAATAAACAATGCCGAAACTCTGGATATGATGAGTGCCGGCGGAGAAGGTCTTGGTAATAAGCTGAAAAATAACATCAGATATGTTAATTCCTTGGACGAACTTGTTGAATCCATGAAATCCAAAAGATATACAAGAACCAGAATTGAAAGATTTTTGGCACATTGCCTTTTAGGAATAGAAGATATTAGATACGAAAATTATATAAGGATATTAGCTTTTAACAAAAAAGGAAGTGCATATCTTAAAAATATAAAGAAAAATGAGATGCTTGCACTGCCGATTATTACGAACATTAACAAAGAGGCAAAGAGCTTGATTAATATCCAAAGCACACTTCAGAAGGATATTTTAGCTTCAGATATATACAACATGGCATCGGGGAGGGATTTATATGCCTTCTCGGATTATGTCATAAAACCTTTTACTCTATAAAAGTTGAAACATGTTAAAACAGGTGAAGAAATGAACGCAGAAACAAGAAGAAAAAAAATAATCGATATCCTGGCAGGGGAAACCAAACCTATATCTGCATCTCGTCTCGCTGAAGAATTTGGTGTCAGCAGGCAGATAATTGTTGGAGATATTGCTATTATTCGTGCCAGCGGGATGGATATTTCATCTTTGGCAAGGGGATATGTCTTGGAAAAGAAAAATGGACTTCAGAGAGTGTTCAAAGTTATGCATTCAGACGAAGATGTGGAAAAGGAGTTAAATCTCATAGTTGATGCAGGTGGTACGGTAGTTGATGTGTTTGTCTTCCATAAGTTTTACGGAACCCTTCGTGCAGAGATGAATATAAGATCCAGGTTAAATGTTCAAACCTTCATGGAAAACATCACTTCAGGAAAATCAAGTCTTCTTAAGAATGTGACATCAGGCTATCATTATCATACAGTTGCTGCAGAAAGTGTTGAAGTCCTTGATATGATAGAAAGCAAGCTATCCGAATATGGATTTTTGGCGCCGCTGCAGGAATACGAGCCGAGTGAAATTAAGGCATCATTGTAATGATGTCTTTTTTTTATAAAACCCTTGCAATTTAGGGACTTATTGTATATACTATTTTAGGTTAAACAGTTAATTTTTAGAAACAAATGGAGGATAGATATGAAAGTTTTAGTTATCAATTGCGGCAGTTCATCACTAAAATATCAGGTTCTAGACATGACAACTGAAGCGTTATTATGCAAAGGTTTAGTTGAAAGAATCGGTATGGATGGTTCAGTTATTACTCACGAAAAAATAGGTCAGGACAAGGTTAAAACAGAAGTACCTATGAAGGACCACAAGGATGCGATCGAACAGGTTCTTAATGCTGTTCAGGATGCAGACCACGGCGTTGTTAAATCTATGGACGAAATCGGAGCAGTTGGACACAGAGTTGTACATGCCGGTGAAAAGTTCGCTTCATCTGTACTTATTACAGAAGAAGTTATCAAGGCTTTAGAAGAATGCGTAGATTTAGCACCTCTTCACAATCCACCTAACTTATTAGGTATCGCAGCATGCCAGCAGTTAATGCCTAACACTCCAATGGTTGGTGTATTCGATACAGCTTTCCATCAGACTATGCCAGCTGAATCATACATCTATGCTATTCCATATGAATATTATCAGAAGCATGGTATCAGAAGATACGGTTTCCACGGTACTTCCCACAAGTATGTTGCAGAAAGAGCTGCAGACATGTTAAATGTTGATTTAGAAGATCTTAAGCTTATTACTTGCCACTTAGGTAACGGTGCATCTGTTTCCGCTATCAAGAGAGGTAAGTGTATCGATACTTCAATGGGATTCACTCCACTTGAAGGTCTCGTAATGGGTACAAGATCCGGTGACATCGACCCTGCTATCGTAACATTTATCAGAGAAAAGGAAAATCTTCCACAGGGTAAGGCAAACGAAATCTTAAATAAGAAGTCCGGTGTTTTAGGTATTTCCGGAGTATCCAGCGACTTCAGAGATATCGAAGAAGCTGTTGCTCAGGGTAACGAAAGAGCAGAATTAGCTCTTAAGGTATTTGCTCACAAGGTAAGATTCTACATCGGCGCATACATCGCTGAAATGAATGGTGTTGACGCTATCATCTTCACAGCAGGTGTAGGTGAAAACGATGTTACAATGAGAGAACTTATCTGCCACAACTTAGGAAACTTAGGAATTAAGTTAGATCCGTTAAAGAACAAGGTAAGAGGTAAAGAAACAATCATCTCCACAGAAGATTCAAAGGTTAAACTTCTTCTTATCCCTACAAATGAAGAATTAATGATCGCAAGAGACACATTCAACATTGTTATGGGAAGACCTGTAAAATAGTTGAGATTTTCAATTCATTTGTTATAAAAAGATGTTGACAAGATTGCACAATGAGTGTATAATTAAACAGTTGACAAATCTTTAATAAACGAAATTTAATCAATAAAGATTGACTTCACATAGAAGGATACTTACAAGGAGGTGTAAAACATGGCAGTACCTAAGAGAAAAACTTCAAAAGCTAGAAGAGATAAGAGAAAATCCGCTAACATGAAGATGACAGCACCTGGACTTTCAATCTGTCCACAATGTCATGAACCAAAACTCCCTCATAGAGTTTGCCCAAACTGCAACTACTATGATGGAAAAGAAGTTGTTGAAGCTTAATTAACAATGGATTTTAGACGGCAGACGTGAGTCTGCCGTTTTTTCATTTCTGGGTTCTGGTTAAATAATGCCGTATTCCTGAAGGACATCATATATAATAAATTGGGTTTTGTTGGTAGGCGGGCATAGAGGAAGACGATAATCCATGTAACATTTGCCCATCATACATAATGCGGCTTTAACAGGTGATGGGTTTACCTCTAAAAACAGTGAGTCAATAAGTTCTTTAAGGGCAACTTGTTCTTTTCCGGCTTCCATATGTTTTCCGTTATTATAATCACGAACCATTTTTGAATATCTTTTTGGAATTATATTGCTTACTGTAGAGATGCATCCTGAGCCGCCAATTGACATTATCGGTATGGTCTGGTCGTCATTTCCTGAGTACACATCAAAATCATTATCGATGTATGAGCATATCTGACATATCTGTGAAATGTTACCTGAAGCTTCTTTAATTCCTGCAATGTTCGGGTGTTCAGATAATTTTGCTACACAACTTGGTGTAATATTTACACCTGTTCGTGATGGAACAGAATACATTATTATTGGGATCGATACGCTGTCTGCTATGGCTTCATAATGCATTACCAATCCTTTTTCTGTACATTTATTATAATAGGGAGTGACTACAAGTAGTCCATCGGCTCCTGCATCTTCTGCTTCCTTCGACAAAGCTATTGCAGCTGCAGTATTATTTGTTCCTGTTCCTACCAATACAGGCACTCTGTTAGAGGTTAGGTCGATGACGAATCTGGAGAGCTGAAGCTTTTCTTTATTTGATAATGTGGAGGCTTCGCCTGTTGTTCCACATACAACTAAGGCATCGACCTCTTCTTCTATTTGCCATTCCACTAATTTCCCCATGGAAACATAGTCTATTTTATTGTCTTTAAAAGGCGTAATGAGCGCTGTTGCTACTCCTTTGAAAATTGACAAAAGAACACTTCCTTTCTTTTCTATTCTTCTAATTTATTCTATTCAAAGTAAGCATATTTGTTGAAAAATCAATGTAAAAGTGATAAAATAAGTTGTTATAAGTCAGTTATAAATAAATATATTTTTAGATAGAGAGGTGTTTGACTATGAGTAAAAAACTTAAAGTCGGAATTCTAGGCGGTACAGGAATGGTTGGTCAGAGATTTATTTCTTTGCTTGATAACCATCCATGGTTTGAAGTTGTTACAATTGCAGCCAGTGGACGTAGTGAGGGTCTTCGCTATGAGGATGCTGTAGCAGACAGATGGAAAATGGACACACCTATTCCTGAGGCTGTTAAAGATATTGTAATTATGAATGTTAATGATGTTGAAAATGTTGCAAGCACAGTTGACTTTGTTTTCAGTGCCGTAGACATGTCTAAAGATGAAATTAAGGCTATTGAAGAAGCATATGCAAAGACTGAAACACCTGTTGTTTCAAATAACAGTGCTCACAGATGGACTCCTGATGTCCCAATGGTTATTCCTGAAATAAACCCTGAGCATTTTGAAGTAATTGAGGCTCAGAAGAAGCGTCTTGGCACTAAACGTGGCTTTATTGCAGTAAAACCTAACTGTTCAATACAGAGTTATGTGCCTGCTCTAAATGCATGGAAGGAATTTGAACCCTACGAATGTGTAATAACAACATATCAGGCTATTTCCGGCGCAGGTAAAGATTTTAAGTCATGGCCTGAAATGGTTGAAAATATTATTCCATATATCGGAGGAGAAGAAGAAAAGAGTGAACAGGAGCCTTTAAGAATCTGGGGACATTATGATGAAGAGCAGGGCGTAATCGTAAAAGCAGAAGAACCAAAGATTACATGTCAGTGCATACGAGTGCCTGTTCTTAACGGTCATACAGCTGCTGCTTTTGTTAAATTCAGAAAGAAGCCAACAAAGGAACAGCTTATTGAAAAGCTTGAAAGCTATAAGGGTTTCCCTCAGGACGAAAAACTTCCAATGGCACCTGAGCAGTTCATCAAGTATTTTGAAGAAGATAATCGCCCTCAGGTAAAGGCTGACGTTGAAAGAGACAAAGGAATGGGAATCAGCATCGGTAGAATTAGAGAAGACAGCATTTATGATTATAAATTTGTTGGACTTTCACACAATACAGTTAGAGGTGCTGCAGGCGGTGCAATTCTTTGTGCAGAAAGCCTGAAGGCCATGGGTTATATAAATGAGAAATAAAGGAGTATAATAATGACATATTTTGAAGCTGTTATTTTAGGACTTGTCCAAGGTCTTGCAGAGTTTCTTCCCATAAGCAGCTCAGGACATCTTGCCTTATTGCAGCAATTTTTTGGTATAAAAGAAGACAATGTTCTTCTTTTTGCTGTGCTGCTTCATGTTGGCACATTGATTTCAGTTTTTATCGTTTATTGGAAAGATATCTGGGAATTAATAGTTGAATTGTTTTTAACTATCAAAGACATTTTTACCGGCAAAGGGCTGAGACTTGACGAAAGACCTGTAAGAAAACTAGGTGTAATGATTATTGTTGCAACTATTCCTACAGGCTTAATAGGAATATTGTTTAATGATTTCTTTGATGGACTTTACAACTCAATTGTTCCTATTGGAGTAGGTTTATTAGTGACAGGATGTCTGCTTGTTATTGCCGAGAGAATGGGAACTTCTAACAGAGGTATTAAAGAAATGAACTTTAGAAATGCCATATTCGTAGGTGTGGTACAGGGTATTGCAATTTGTCCAGGTATTTCCCGCTCTGGTTCTACCTTGTTTGGAAGCCTGCTTTGTAATCTCGATAGAACATTTGCTGTGAAGTTTGTGTTCTTAATATCAATACCATCCATTCTCGGCTCTGCAGTAATGGAGGCACCCGATGCAATAGCTGCAGGAATGAATATGAGCGATTTAGGACCTATTGTTGTGGGCATGATCGTTGCTGCAGTTTCAGGTCTCATTGCAATTAAGACTATGATAAAAGTAGTTTCAAACAAGAAATTAAATTATTTCTCTTATTATGTTTGGTTACTCGGTATTTTTGTAATAATATACGGTCTGTTCTTTGCTTAAAACCTATTTTAGAAAGGAATATAAAAATGGCTGAAAAAAAGAGAGGACCAGGTCGTCCTCCCGGATCAAAAAATAAAAATTCAAAATCCCAATCTTCAGCTAAAAAGACTTCGTCTAAAGGCGGTTCCAAAGCAAAAGAAAAGGCACAGGAGATACAGGCGAAAAAAAGAGCTGATAGACGTGTTATCGATGAAATATGGGCAATAATTACTATTGCGGTAGGTGTATTCCTGGTAATAGCCACAATGACCAGTGGTGCCGGTCAGTTTGGAGAGATAATAGATGATTTCCTCAAGGGTTTGTTTGGCTTTGTTGCATATTTCCTGCCATTTTATCTGATAATATTTGGAATCCTTCTGTTTTCAAGAAAGACTGTGTCAATTTCATTAAAAACTTCAGGATTACTGTTTTTGCTGTTTTTAATGCTGGCGACAATGAATTCCATAAGGTTTGTGGATACTTCTAATATCTCATTATCATTTGATATTCTTAAAAGTTTCTATGAAGATGGGATTCCGTTAAAAAGCGGAGGTCTTTTTGGTATGACCATCGCTTCAATACTAATTAAATGGTTTGGAGAAGCGGGATGCTGGATATTTACCATTGTAATGACGATAATTTGCTTGCTTCTAATTATCAATACACCTGTTTCCAGGTTTATTCGAAAGATAATTGATAAAGTAGAAGAGCGCAAACTTATTAAAGAGAATGCACATTTGGATTTAGTTGAAGATGAAAACATTGTTCCTGAGGGAACGCAAGTTTCAATTAATGATATAGCAAAACCTAAAAGAGACATTAAAATCGTCAATGGAAATCAATACCAAGTGGAAGAGGAGAGAGGCATCAGGCTTGAAAAAATTCAGCCTGATGCTAATGAAAAGAAAAACAATGTCATAAAATACATGAAAGATGACAGTCTTTTTGGAGGAAGTCAGCCTTCGGGTACATATGGTCTTGAAGAAAAGACGATTGCTCCACTTGGATATGGAATTGATGGTCATATTAATACTGAACCGATGCAGCAGCCTTTGGAAAATGAAAACCAGGACATTATTGACGATGCAAAGCATATTTCTGAGGATGTATTTGAACCCGAAAAAAAGCTTTCCAAAAAGGAAGCTAAAGAAGCTATGCTTACAAAGGATGAAATCAACACTGCAAGCACTGTAAAACAGTATAAGAAGCCACCTATAAGCTTACTTGAAAAACCAACGGTTACCCATAAGACGAATAATCTTGCACTTACAGCAAAAGCCCAAAAGCTTGAAGAAACATTAAAAAATTTCCATGTTGATGCAAGGGTTGTTCAGGTTACGCAAGGTCCAACGGTTACAAGATACGAGGTTCAGCCTGCTGTAGGTGTAAAAGTGAGCAGTATTGTAAGATTGGCTGATGATATCGCACTGAACCTTGAAGCAAAGAGCATCAGAATTGAAGCTCCAATACCCGGCAAAGCTGCAGTTGGAATTGAAGTTGAAAACGAATCAATTACAATGGTTCGCGTAAGAGAAATAATAGATTCAAAGGAATTCAAAGAAAGCAAGTCAAAAATTACATTTGCTGTTGGTAAGGATATAAGCGGCAATGCTATTGTCGCGGACCTTAAGACTATGCCACATCTGCTTATTGCAGGCTCTACAGGTTCCGGTAAATCTGTATGTATCAACACGATTATTACCAGCCTTTTGTACAAGGCGTCTCCTGATGAAGTAAAGCTTATTTTAATCGACCCAAAGGTTGTGGAACTTGGAAATTACAATGGTGTTCCACATCTTATGATTCCGGTTGTAACGGATCCGTCTAAAGCTGCAGCAGCATTAAACTGGGCTGTTGCTGAAATGACTGACAGATATAAAAAATTTGCTGAAAGAGGTGTTAGAGATCTTCAGTCATACAACGATTCGGTTAAAGCTGAACTGGAAGAAGAAAAGCTATTGCCACAGGTTGTGATAATTATTGATGAGCTTGCTGACTTAATGATGGCAGCTCCATCACAGATTGAAGAATCCATATGCAGGCTCGCGCAGATGGCAAGAGCTGCGGGAATGCACCTTATTGTGGCTACGCAGAGACCTTCTGTAGATGTAATTACGGGTGTTATTAAAGCAAATATCGGTTCAAGAATTGCGTTTGCAGTATCTTCCCAGATTGACTCAAGGACAATACTTGATACTCAAGGAGCTGAAAAACTGGTTGGGAAAGGAGACATGCTTCTCAGCATAATGGGTAAAGATAGAATACGTGTGCAGGGAGCATTTATTTCCGACAGTGAGGTTAACAAAGTTATAGATTATGTAAAGTCGCAGGTTGAAGAAGTGGATTACAACCAGGATGTTCTAACGAGGATTGAAAGGACTGATTCACCTGATTCTGATGACGAAGGAGACGAACTGCTGTCTGATGCCATCGACCTTGTAGTTCGTAGTGGACAGGCTTCTGTATCCATGCTTCAGAGAAGATTCAGAATAGGCTATAACAGAGCAGCCAGAATCATGGATATGATGGAAGCTAGAGGCATTGTCGGTATGCAGGACGGAAGCAGACCGCGTCAGGTATTGATGACGCAGGAAGAACTTGATCAATTGGATAATGATATAGAAGGAAATTAGTATGAAGGTTTATATGGAGACCATGGGCTGTCCAAAAAATTTTAATGACAGCCAGGTTGCAAAAGGACTGATTCAGGAAAAGGGATTTCAGATAACAGACAATATTGATGAGTGTGACGTGATGATTTTAAACACTTGTGGATTTATCAACGACGCAAAAAAAGAATCAATTTCTAGAACTTTTGAATTGGCAGAATATAAGAATGATGGGAAAAAACTCATAATGACTGGTTGCCTTTCTGAAAGATACAGCAAGGATCTGTTCGAAGAAATGCCGGAGGTGGATTGTTTTCTAGGCGTTAATGAGTATGATAAGCTTCCTGATATTCTCGAAGAAATAATGAAATCCCATATTAGATGTGATTATGTATCAGGATGTGCAGCAAAGAATTTAAGCAGACAGCCTAGACTGCTTGAGGATAATCCATACAGTGCAACATTAAAAATTGCAGAAGGTTGTGATAATCGCTGTGCATATTGTGTTATCCCGTACATAAGAGGACCTTTCCGCAGCAAAAAGATGGAAGATGTAATAGAGGAAGCCAATTGGCTTGCTCAAAAGGGATGCAAGGAACTGATATTGATTGCTCAGGATGTAACAGTATATGGAAAAGATTTATATGGTGAAATGGTTCTTCCTAAACTGTTAAGAGAACTGTGCAGAATTGAGGGTATCGAGTGGATTCGTCTGATGTATTGCTATGAAGATAGAATAACAGATGAATTAATTGAAGTAATGGCTACAGAACCAAAAATTTGTCACTACATAGATATTCCTATACAACATTCCAGTGACAATATGCTTAGAGCAATGAATAGACGTTCTACGGAAGAATCCATCAGAACGACTATAGATAAACTAAAAAAAGCCATTCCGGATATCCACATCAGAACCACACTTATCACAGGTTTTCCTGGTGAAAGTGAAGAGGATTTTGACAATCTACTTGATTTTGTTGATGAAATGCGATTTGCCAGATTAGGTGTTTTTGCATACTCGCAAGAAGAGAATACCCCTGCAGGAGAAATGGATAATCAGATTCCAGAAGAAATAAAGCTATTGAGGCAGGATGCTATTATGAGAAGACAGCTGGATATTTCTCTTGAAACCAACAAAGAAAAGGTTGGCATGACATTGAGAGTACTGGTTGAGGAAAGAGATTTGGATGGAAGCTACATAGGCAGAACTGCTTTCGATGCTCCTGAAATCGATAATTCCGTTATTTTCGCTTCTGAAAGAGACCTTAAGGCAGGCGACTTTGTCAATGTCCTCATTCAGGATGCATTTGATTATGATCTAACAGGTATGGAGGTTTAGAAATGAATTTACCTAATAAACTTACAATTGGAAGAGTTATTGCTGTACCGGTATTTATTGCTGCATATTATATGCAGTGGTATGTTGCGGCATTTGTTATTTTTGTGGCTGCATCATTTACTGACTATTTAGATGGCCATTTGGCTAGAAAATATAATCTTGTAAGCAATTTCGGAAAGATTATGGATCCGCTTGCAGATAAGGTTCTGGTTTACTCAGCACTTTGCCTTATGATTCCGGATTATGTACCTGGATGGATGATGATTGTTATCTTAGCAAGGGAGTTTACCGTGTCAGGTATGAGAACTGTTGCGGCTTCTGAAGGAATTGTCATCGCAGCCGGTATGAGCGGAAAAATAAAGACTGTACTTCAGATGATAGCAGTATGCTTATTACTGTTAGTACCTGCTTTCCCAGCTTCAACGATATTATGGTATGGTGCACAGGGCTTTTTATGGGCATCACTGGTTATGACCGTATATTCAGGCATTGAATACGTTCTACAGAATAAACAGGTTTTTTCAATGAAATAGTTTATGTTTAAAGCTGCAGAAATGCAGCTTTTATTAAAAATAATCTTTTTATGGAGGCAAAAGATGAGAAAGAATTTTGGTGCACAGACAGCTTTGTTCCCAATGCCTGTCTTTATTATTGGCACATATGATGAAAACATGATTCCTGATGCTATGAATGCAGCATGGGGAGGAATAAGCGAGGAAAATGAAATAAGCATCTGTGTGAGCGCAGGACATAAAACCACTAAAAACTTCCTTAAAACAGGAGCTTTCACAGTAAGCATCGCAGATGAAAAAAACATGATTTCCGCAGACTATGTAGGTATTGTATCTGCAAATGATGTGAATAATAAGATTGAAAATGCTAAATGGACAGTACTAAAATCTGAGTATGTAAATGCTCCGTTATTTGAAGAACTGCCTTTGGCACTTGAATGCAGAGTAAAAAGCTACGATGAGAATACTTGCAGGCTAGTTGGTGAAATTGTTAATTTAAGCGTTGATGAGAGCATTTTGGATGCAGATGGCGAAATAGATATGTCAAAATTCGTGCCTATTACATATAATCCTTTCCACCATACATATATAAAACTTGGAGAAACTGTCGGAACAGCATTCTCTGATGGAAAAAAATTAGAAAAATAAAGCATTTATTAACGGAGATAAAAAATGAAAACCGCAATTTTAACTGTAGGAACAGAAATTCTTTTTGGACAGATTGTCAATACAAATGCTGCATGGCTTTCACAGGAACTGCAAAACATGGGATTTGATGTAATGTATCACTATAGCGTTGGTGATAATCCTAAGAGACTGGAGGAACTTATTCATCATGCTTTTAAAGACTGCGATATGATAATAACTACCGGTGGACTAGGACCTACACAGGATGATCTTACCAAGGAAACAATTGCAAAAGCAATGGGAGATGTTATAATTCAGCATCCGCAGTGTCTTGATGACTTAATGAACAATTATAAACGGGCTGGTCGTGAAATGACTGAAAATAATCTTAAACAGGCCAATATGCCTTCTACTGCAGAACCGCTTCCTAATGATCAGGGGACAGCTCCGGGATTCTGGCTAGAAAAAGATGGCAAAATCATCATTTCCATGCCTGGACCTCCTCGAGAAATGACAAGAATGTTTAATCTTCAGGTTAAACCGCGTCTTGAAAAGCTGCAGGACAGTGTTATTTATTATAGGCTTATTAGAACCTTTGGTATAGGCGAATCAAAGATGGAAACAGTGCTGCTTCCTCTTATTGACGGACAGACTGATCCTACTATTGCGACATATGCAAAAGAAG
This sequence comes from Bacillota bacterium, assembly GCA_029218545.1. Lineage (GTDB taxonomy): Bacteria > Bacillota > Clostridia > Peptostreptococcales > Anaerovoracaceae > Fimisoma. The sequence continues at coordinate 21,552 of JAQXRN010000021.1, forward strand.
GAGAGTGTAGCCTTCGTATTGCTTCAAAAAGAGCTACTAAAGAAGAGGCGGAAGCAGCTGTAGATAAAATGCTTGCTGACGTAATGAATATAATTGGGGAAAATGTTTACAGCATAGATAATGAAGATTTGATAGATGTTGTAGGTAGAATGCTATTAGAAAAAAATATAACAATATCATCTGCTGAATCATGCACAGGAGGACTGTTTGCCGGAAAGCTTACTGATATTCCAGGTATTTCAAAGGTTTTCGAAAGAGGTTTTGTAACATACAGTAACAAAGCTAAAATAGATGAACTGGGTGTAAAGGAAGAAACACTAGATAAATATGGTGCAGTGAGCCCAGAGACAGCCGTTGAAATGGCAGAGGGATTAAAAAAGAACACCGGTTCTGATTTGTGCATTTCTGTTACCGGTATTGCAGGACCTGACGGAGGTACAGAGGAAAAACCTGTAGGACTTGCATATATAGGCATTGTATTCGATGGTAAAACCCATGTTTATAAATCACTTTATAGAAATGTTAACAGAAAGTGGAACAGAAACTATACACTATTAAACATGCTGTATCATGTATATAGCCTTATTAAATAGTTTCGACAATATTAGAACTTATTTGTGCCGAAAGAAATGTTGTTAAGATATTTCAAATACTGTAGAATTAATATATAAAAAAAACTTGACCAAAGTGGTCATATATTGTATTATACAGATAAGAACAAATGTTCTGTTAAAGGAGAATGAAAAATGGCAATTGATAATAAAGAAAAAGATAAAGCATTAGAGGCAGCCTTATCACAGATTCAGAAGCAGTTTGGTAAAGGTGCGATTATGAAACTGGGAGATAAGGGCTCTCAAATGCAGGTTGAGACCATTTCCACCGGTTCAATAAGCTTAGATGTTGCTACAGGTGTTGGCGGTGTACCAAAAGGCAGAATTATTGAAATTTATGGTCCTGAATCATCAGGTAAGACAACTCTTACATTACATATTGTTGCTGAAGCACAGAAGACCGGTGGCAGAGCTGCTTTTATTGATGCTGAACACGCTCTGGATCCTATTTATGCTAAAAATTTAGGCGTAGATGTTGAGAATCTGCTTGTTGCACAGCCTGATACAGGAGAACAGGCACTGGAAATATGTGATATGCTTGTAAGAAGTGGTGCCCTTGATGTTATTGTAATCGACTCGGTAGCAGCACTTGTTCCAAAGGCTGAAATTCAAGGAGAAATGGGCGATTCACACGTTGGCCTTCAGGCAAGACTTATGTCACAGGCATTGAGAAAGATTACAGGTAGTATTAATAAATCAAACACATGTGTTATTTTTATTAACCAGCTTAGAGAAAAGGTTGGTGTAATGTATGGAAGCCCAGAAGTTACAACAGGTGGTCGTGCACTTAAGTTCTATTCTTCAATGAGACTTGACGTTAGAAGAGTTGAAACCATCAAGAATGGCGATCAGATGATCGGCAACAGAACAAGAGTAAAAATTGTTAAGAATAAAGTAGCTCCTCCATTTAAGCAGGCTGAATTTGATATAATGTATGGAGAAGGTATTTCAAAAGTTGGAGATATTCTTGACTCAGCTGTAGAAGCTAAGCTTTTGGATAAAGCGGGATCATGGTACAGTTATAAAGGCGAAAGAATCGGTCAAGGAAGAGAAAATATCAAGAATTATCTGAAAGAACACCCTGAAGTTGTAGATGAACTAGAAGGAAAACTTTTGGATATAATGAAAAATGATGGTGAAGTCGAAAATGAGCCAGAAGTATCTGAAGAAGATTTCTCCGAAATCATGGATATGATCATTGACGAGGATGGAGTAGTTCTTGAATAATGTGCTTGAATAATAGTTGGATAGATTATTCAGTAGTGATTAAAAAATGTCATAAAAATATTTAAAATAATCAAAGAAATGCTTGACTTTTAAGCATTTCTTTGTTATGATTACTGAGTTGAGCCGCGCAGATATGGTACTAGAAGTAATACATGGCATTGGGCAGGTATTCACCATGGATGGCGAGACTGGATAGAGGAGGATAAAAAATTATGTACGCAGTAATCGAAACTGGTGGTAAGCAGTACAGAGTACAGGAAGGCGATGTTATCACAGTAGAAAAGCTAAACGCTGAAGCTGGTGAAACAGTAGTATTTGACAAAGTTCTGCTTATGAGCGATGGTAAGGAAGTTAAAGTAGGTGCTCCTTACTTAACAGAAGCTGTTA
>JAQXRN010000022.1 GCA_029218545.1 Bacillota bacterium
ATTGCTGGCAGACTTTACGAGCCAGCTTGCTGCGATTAATCAGCTGCTTTGGAAGCGGAATCACTATCACACCTTCCTTATCCAGCTTTTTTTGTATTTCTCTGGAAAGGCTCTTTTTTTCCAACTTGCAGGAACCGCTGAAGGCTCCCCTGGTACCATCCGCCTTCGCAGCCATCAGATCCATATTTCCTGCCTTTTCTGCTATACTCACCCTTGGTCCAAAGGCCGGACACCTCAGAATGCACATGGAACATCCGTTGCCATATCTCATGCAGTTACCCATGGGACCTGTCGTTCCAGTCGCGTCAATAAAAGCATCCGCTTCAAAGCAGTTTCCATCAGCATCTACAACAGCTTCTATTTTTTCATTCTTTCTTACATCCACAATGCGCGTCATAAAACTTACTTTCACACCAAGTTCCTTAAGCAGACCAGCTACCTGCGGTTCAACCTTTGCGGCATCATAAAAACTTGCGTGCCTGTGCCCGGGAAAGTCGATGTTTCTGTGAGTGGAATTTTTATCCGTTATTCCAAAAAGCTCATCTGCACCAAGGGCAATGTTTTCTTCAGCGGCGGTAAACCTCCCGTTGTTTCTCATAATTCCACCCACATTGCCAAGGCCTAAAAGCATATCCGTCCTCTCAAAAATACAGACATCATGCCCTCTTTTTTTGGCCCTTACAGCAGACGCAACACCTGCCCATCCACCACCTATTACAACTATCTTTGCCATTTTTAACCCCTTTCTTCTTAATGGATATGCCTTTTCATAACAAAATATATTCATGCGACAGCTTGTTTTTCCTTCTGATATAAGGTATAAATAATTAAAGTAAAATAACTATCAGGAGGGGAAAATGAAAAAGATATCCGTTTTACTTCTTACTTTCTGCCTTGTTTTTTTATGTGCCTGCGGTAAAGATTCACCATCTGCAGTTCTGAAGGCAGATTTAGAGGATGCAAAATCTGATTCTGAAGCAATAATAAACGACATCGGTCAGGCGGGCTTCGGAGAAGAAGCTACAGACGAGCTCATAAACAAAATGCTCGAGTTCGAATATAAGTTAGGCGAAGAAAAAGTCGGAGAAAATAAAGCAACTGTTGAAACAACTATAACAACATATCCTTTTGGAGACATACTGAAAAACGCCGTTGACAGCTTCACTAAAGAAGCTTTCGAAAACCCCGGCAGTATGAACGAAAAAGAAGCCTCCGAACTTTTAGGAAAGCTTATTACCGAAGAACTCAACTCCGCAAAAAAATCCTACACAAAAACCGTTACTGTCACTCTTTCTAAGGAAGACGAACAGTGGGTTGTAAACGAGAGCAGGGAATTCACCAATGCACTGACCGGCGGTCTTTTGGATTTTTCAAAAACCCTAGAAGAATAAACACTTGCAGTTCTTCACGGTTATTCCGTTTTTATCCGTATAAGAACAGCTTCCACAAACGCCTTCACCGCAGCACAGATTGCTGTGGTTTGCAAGAACCAGATTATCATAATCTACATTAACTAATTCGAGGAGCTTTTCGCAGTAATATGGTGAAACCATAAGCCATACCTGCGGAGAAGCTCCTGTTATTTCTCTGCAGAGTTCATAATCCTTCTTTATCTTGGCCGCTACTATTTCTAAATCAGTTGCAAAAGTTACAGGATTATATTCAATATCAGAAATATAGTCCTCAACAAAATCCTCTGAAAGTTTATCGCAATCCAGATAACAGCTGAACATTCTGCCTCCCAGATCCGCGATATTGTTTATTACAGGCATTATCGCAAGACCTTTGCCTGCGACTATTGCAAGAGGTTTGTTTTCACCTCCCACCTTCATCTTAAGTCCACCGTAAAATGGTCCCTTTATCCTAAGATGTCCCCCCTCTACACTTTCCTCTAAAATTCCTTTGGTTTTTGGACCGCTGGCATTAATTGCAAAGCAGACAAATCCCTGTCCGTCCCTATAATTTCCACATGATAATACAGATACCGGAACAAACCAGTCCTTCCACATCATCATGCAATAAGCGCCTTCTCTTCTGTAAATCGGCCAGGTATTTGTGTCACATTCCAGAGTTATGACGCTTAAGGAAGGCGTGTATTTCTTTATCTCTAGTATTCTGTGTTGCCTTACGGGAGCAAAAGGTTTACTTTTTCTTCCGTTTTGTACATATTCCGTGTACGGGCAGACTCCCTGCCAGTTTTCAGAACAATCGCACCTGTCGTGCTGTATCATTGTGCATGTATAGCATTGTCCTGACTCCATTAAGATGCATGGGCAGGCAGTGCTTCCTCTGTCGACGCATGTATAGGACATAGTCTTTTACTCCTTTCCGCCTTGATGCATTCTGGCAAAGCCGTAATCAAGTAGACTGTATGCATCCTGAAACCAGTCGGGATCCTTGAGAACCACGGCAATCAGCTCCACTCCATCCCTCTTTGCCGATGCTACAAGGGTTCTCCCTGATGTTTTCGTGTAACCTATTTTGATTCCGCTTGCGCCCTCATACTGACTTACCGTTTTGTTCTTGTTATGAAAATTCCTTCCCGATGCAGAACTCCAGTCCTCAGTTCCAACTATCCGTCTAAAGTCATCCCTCTCCATGGCAGCCATTGAAATCATCGCTAAATCCCTTGCCGTCGTATAGTGGTTTTCTTCACACAGGCCGCTGGGATTAATAAAATTTGTGTTCCTGCAGCCTAATGTCTTTGCTTTCTGATTCATTTTTTTCACAAATTCTTCCTCAGTGGGGCCGAAGCTCAGGGCAATGCACTCCGCTGCATCATTTCCGGATTGCAGCATCAATCCATACAGAAGCTCTTCCGCCGTGACCATCTCCCCTTCCTTCAGATAAACACTGGAACCTTCAATACCTATAGCTTCTTTGGGGACCTTAACCTTACTTTGAAGAGTCCCTTTTATTTCATCTAATGTCTCAAGAGCAACTAACGCAGTCATTATTTTAGTGGTGCTGGCAGGATAAAGTCTTTCATCTGCATTCTTTTCGTATATAGTACGCCCATCTTCTGCATTGACGAGGATTGCACCTTCTGCAGAGATAACCGGAGCCAAGACGATACCCTCTTTTGAAGCTTCAGATGACTCCCGTATTTTTGTCTTGCCTCCATACACACCAAAAATCGCAGCACCAATCAAAAGTATGATCAAAAATAACGTCTTCTTTTTTCTCATAAAAAAACTCCCCTAAACATTCTACTTGCTTAGAGGAGTAATATTACTCATTTTTATATTTCAATTCTCATCTGATCTTCTGTCAGTTTATCAAAGGATTCTTCATCATCGCTATCTGCACCGGAAACGAGAGTTTCGATATCATCAATTGGCGGAAGTTCCTTGATAGAAGAAAAGCCGAAGTGGGCAAGAAAGGCTTCTGTAGTTTTGTAGAGAATAGGTCTTCCTACTGCATCGGAGCGACCTGCCTCCTGAACCAGTTCCTTTTTCATAAGACCGTCTACGACTCTGTCGCAGCGAACACCTCTTATGGCTTCTATTTCTCCCTTGGTAACAGGCTGCTTGTATGCGATAATGGCCAACACTTCTAAAGCAGATTGTGACAGTCTCTTTGCCTTAACAGGAGTGCAGAGAGCTCTTACATAGTCTGCGTTTTCTGCCCTTGTTACAAACTGAAAAGACTGATTAATCTGTCTTATGACTATGCCTCTCCCTTCTTCTTCGTACTCCCTTTGCAGTTCCTGGAACAAATCCAAAGCCTCCTTGCTTGAAATATTGAAAACCTCTGCTGCAACCTTTGCTTCAAGAGGTTCACCCCATGTAAAAAGCATGGACTCAAAGGCAGATTTAATTGTTTTTTTACTGCTCATACTGAATTTCTCCTTCATCGATTCTTTCACCCGGCTCCACTTCAATAGTGCCATAGGTGCGGGTCTGTTTAACATCAACAACCCTTTGTTTAGCCATTTCCAGAAGAGATACAAAGGTTACAACCACATCGTATCTATCCTTCTTGTTTGGTACAAGCTCACCGAACTTAAAGGCTCTGCCTATCTTCTGGCGCAGCTTGTTTACAATAAACGTAATTCGACCTTCCATAGTCGCCTTTTCTCTTTCGATTCTTGTATAATGCTTTCTTACAGCCTCAACTCTCTGTTTTTTGTCGATGAAGGCAGTGAAAGCATTGGCAAACTGCTTCAGATCAAGACTCAAATACTCATCAGGATTATTGATGTATTCAGAAAGATCCTCCTGCGGCTTGAAGAAAATATTCTCGCTCAGCTCTTCCTGTTCTTTTAGAACCTCCGCCGCCTTTTTGAATCTCTTATATTCTAAGATTCTTGAAACAAGTTCGTCTCTAGGGTCTTCCTCAACAACCCCGTCTACCCCTGTACTTACACGCGGCAGTATGGTCTTTGATTTTATTTCAATGAGGGACGATGCAAGTACCATAAACTCAGTAGATACTGCAATGTCCATCTCTTCCATAGCCTTTATGTATTCAAGATACTGGCTTGTTATCTGACTGATTTCTATATCGTAAATGCTCATTTCAGCATTTTCAATCAGATATACCAGCAAGTCAAAAGGTCCTTCGAAGGACTGCAATTTAACTTTATAACTCATCAGCTAACTCTCCTGTCTGTTGTAGTAAAGCAAAGCGCATACTACGATTATACATCCGATAATCTCATAGCCCTTTGGAATCTGCGATAGGAAAATAACCGCAAAAATTGTGGAAAACACAGCGTCTCCCGTTTCCCATGTGGAGACATACAGCGAGCTTACATGGCCTATGCATAAGTTGAATACGGCATGTGCCCCTATCTGGCACATGAGAGCCATAGCTACAAGCATAACGTAATCCATAGCAGGATAGCCAAGAAGTTCTGTCCCCGTAACAATATTACCTATAATAAAGCATATCCAGCAGGAAAAGAACACCAACAGAACATATAGGCCTCCGTCGACTCTCTTTCTGACAGCATCTCCTACAGAAAAATACAGCCCCATAAACATAGCTGCAAGAAATGCAAAAATGTTTCCCTTCAGGTTTCCTCCGGCAAAGGCATTGTAGTCGACGCCGACAATAACCGCACCTCCTGCCAGCGCAACCAGAATAGCTAAAATCGCTTTATAATTAACTCTCTTCTTGTAGATGAAAATTGTAACCAGCAGCACTACCAGCGGATGCAGTGATGCAAGTACCGCTGCACTTGCAATGTTTGTCAGTTTTACTGCGTTAAACCAGGAGAAGAAATGTGCAAAAAGAAATGCACCTGAAATAAAGCACCACATATAGTCCTTTGGCGATATAGCCTTCAGCTTATCCCTTTGCGTACTGTTTGACAAAGCAGGAATGATGAAGAAAGGCAATGCAATGGTCAGTCTCCAAAATCCGATAGCCATGGCAGGTGCCGTAATCAGTCTTCCAAGAATTCCTGATGTTGCTCCAAACAAAACTGCACACACAGTTGCAACCTTCGCATACTTTGCTATAAAGCCTACCTTGTTTTCACTTTTTTCCATTTAGATATTCACCTCGGTTGCTTCCATTAATTTCTTTAGATTTACGTCATATGGTGGTCTTACAATGCCCTTTTCTGTTATTACTGCAGTAATATACTCATTGGCAGTAACATCAAAGGAAGGATTGTAAGTCTTTACACCGGCAGGGGCCATAGGCTTTTCATACCACATTTCGTAGATTTCTTCGCCTTTTCTAAGCTCAATATGTATGTTATCACCTGTAGGTGTATTCATGTCGATAGTCGATGTAGGAACATACATGTAGAAAGGTATTCCATATTCCTTTGCCAGAATTGCAACTCCTGACGTTCCAATCTTGTTGGCTCCATCGCCATTGGCTGCCATTCTGTCACAGCCCACAACAACGGCATCTATCCATCCGTTTTTCATAACGGTAGATGCCATATTATCACAGATAAGGGTCACATCCACCCCGGCTTTGTTCAGTTCCCACGCTGTCAGTCTGGCACCTTGAAGAAGCGGACGGGTTTCATCGGCATAAACCTTGAAGTCGTATCCTCTTTCATGACCTAAATATATAGGCGCGAGGCATGTTCCATATTTGGCTGTTGCGATTGTTCCCGCGTTGCAGTGGGTTAATATCCCCATTCCCGGTTTAAGAAGGGATAATCCGTACTCTCCCATCTTTATGCAAGCTGCAACGTCCTCTTCATGGATTTTAACAGCTTCAGCCTTAATCCATTCCTTTGCCTCGGCAACGGATGCAAATTTCCTATCTTCTAATCCCGACGCTATCCTGTTAAGCGCCCATGACAGGTTGACAGCAGTAGGCCTTGCGCTGTTTAAATACTCTGCGGAAGTCTTTACATGAGAAAGAAATCCTTCTATATCATTTCCTGCATATGACTTGCAATCTATGTATAGTCCATAGGCTGCAGCCACCCCGATGGCAGGAGCACCTCTCACCTTTAGATGATAGATAGCATCCCACATATCTTCTTTTGTTTCAGTCTTTATATATACTTCTTCCCCCGGAAGCTTTGTCTGGTCAAGAAGCCAGAGCTCGTCATCAGAAAATCTGATTGGGGATATGTCTAATACCTTTTTATCCATATCTAAACTCTTTTTCGATTCTTTAATATTTTTAACAATATCCAGCGAATATTTAAGCATTTTATTATATCATACTTTCGCCATGATAACAAAGGAAAAGACGGGCTATCAATGGATAACCCGCCTGAAATTTATACTAAATATTTAATTTCATCCTCAGTATCAATCAGAGATACTGTAATTTCGCTGCCGTCAAGGTCAACGCTTCTCATTCTTACAGCCTTAATCTGGCTACAATCATAAGTTTTGTAGTAATATACGCCCGTTTCAAGATCGCAGCAGGACGAATAGATGGTTATTTCATACTTGCCGTCGCCCATGTGAACCAGACCTCTCTGCTGGCAAACAGAATCTAATATATGGAAGAACTGGCTCAAATCCCCTTCTTTTTCTGAAAGAGAATTCATCTTGGTAAATGTGGCTTTGATAAATCTGGATTTTGAAGACAGATCTCCCGGAAGTCCAAGACCACCGAAGCCTCTGCTGTAAGGCTGAATATCAAGACCAGGAAATGCCACATTTTCAGACTGGTTAGTGTGCAAACTCATGTAGTCGCTAAGTGCAAACAACTGCATGTCAAAAGGTGGATTGTTTGTAAGAACTCCAACAGGATTGTCATAAACCTTCATTCCACTCTCAAGAGTTTCTACAGTAATAGATTGCTCCTTGTCAGAAATCATCCAATGCATAGGTGAAAGTGGTAGTTCTTCGCTAAAAGGAACATTTACAACATTACAGTCTTTGAGAAGCTCTTTAATTTCCTCAACGCTTCCGGCCTGTCCCAAAAGCCAAGGAATAAATTCAAAAGGTGTGACATTCTTTTTGCCCTCAACAGGTTCATAATAGGTAGCGTTACCTGCGAACAACAACCCTGCCGCACCGACGCCTTTTTCATTGACTGCATCGTAGAAAAGGGGCTGACCATCAATTACCGAAGCCATTCCAATCATGGCATAATGCTTTTCAATATCTTTCTCCAGTCTCATCTTAATAGGAAAGTTTCTAGGCTGAATTACAACCCTCTCCCCATAAGAAATATCGAAATCAAGATTTCGACCAAAATAATTCTTATATACAACTGATGTGCACATTTTAACCTCCTGCTCATCTTCTGCTTATCGCAATTTTTTCTCTATTGGTTGATATATTTATAAATTTGAAATATACTTGTATTATACTAGATTTATACCACAGAAATATGAATTTTATTCGAATTTTTGCGGAACCCTGTCTAAAGGAGGAAAGAATATGAAATATTATATCGTTGATGCTTTTACTGAAACATTATTTGGCGGTAATCCCGCAGGAGTTGTGATTCTACCCGAAGGCGAAGACTTCCCAAGTGATGAGATAATGGTTAAAACTGCGGCTGAGCTCAGATACTCAGAAACAGCATTTATTAAACGTTTAAATGAAAAAGAGTTTAATATTCGCTACTTTACGCCTGCTGCAGAAGTAGACCTTTGTGGTCACGCAACAATAGGCTCCTTTAAAGCTCTTCTTCACGGCGGCTACATAGAGGACAATCACAGCTATATTAACCACACTCTTGCCGGCGATCTGAATATAGATATTAAAGACGGATTCGTGCTCATGGACATGGCAACTCCGGTTAAGATAAACGAAATTACAGAAGAAGGTGCCCTTATTGAACTGTACAGCATCATGGGACTTGACTATCTCCAGCAAAAGGCAAAGGGATTATCACTTACTCCTCAGATGGTTTCAACAGGTCTTCCGGACATTATGATGCCTGTAGTATCTCAGGAAGATTTAGATGCCATTGCCCCTGATTTCCCTGCACTATCAAAACTTTCCGAAAAGTATGAGGTTGTTGGGGTTCATGCATTTACAACAGATGGCGATGATGCAACCTGCCACGCAAGAAACTTTGCTCCTCTATATGACATTGATGAAGAGGCTGCAACAGGTACTTCCAACGGCGCTCTTACATACTACGGATATCTCAACGGCTTCGTAAAAAGCGGTGATGATTGCAAGTTCATTCAGGGCGAAAAAATGCAAAGACCTTCAGTAATCCTAAGCCACATTGAAGCGGATGCAGACGGTAACTGCAAGATTCAGGTTGGCGGAAGCGGCGTAATGCTGGCAGAAGGTGAAATAAATATCTAAACTTATTATTTAATGACATAAAAATAGAGCAGATACATAAGAGCGGCGCATACGAGGCGCCGCCGGGTCCCTAATGCGGATGATGTTATCTGCTCTTGTTTTTTTACAGCATTGTAGCCATATATCCTAAAGTTCTGATCATCTGTGAAACATAGCTCATTTCATTGTCATACCATGCAACAACTCTTACTTCATAGATGTTTGTACCGCATCTCTGTGCCAGAGTCTGAGTTGCATCAAACAATGAGCCGTATTCCATTCCTATAATATCACTTGAAACCAGTTCCTCCTCGGTATATCCGAAAGCTTCATTTGAAGCCGCCTTCATTGCAGCATTAATACCTTCAACTGTTACTGAATCTGTTTCATCCTTTAATGTTGCATCAAGGATAGTGATGGAGCCTGATGGAACAGGAACTCTCTGAGCCGAACCGATAAGCTTGCCATCAAGTTCAGGGATAACAAGGCCTATAGCCTTTGCAGCACCTGTACTGTTTGGAACAATGTTGATTGCACCTGCTCTTGCTCTTCTTAAATCGCCCTTTCTGTGTGGTCCGTCGAGAATCATCTGATCCCCTGTGTAAGCGTGAATAGTTGTCATAAATCCGGTTCTTACTTCGCGATAATCGTTAAGAGCCTTTGCCATCGGTGCAAGGCAGTTTGTTGTACATGAAGCCGCAGAAATAATGTTATCTTCTGCAGTTAAAGTTTCGTGGTTTGTACCATAAACTATGGTCTTCAGGTCGCTTCCTGCAGGAGCAGAAATAATCACCTTCTTAGCACCTGCATCAATATGTGCCTGTGATTTTGCCTTAGTTGCAAAGAATCCTGTACATTCCAGAACAATGTCTATTCCAAGCTCCTTCCATGGCAGGTTTGCAGGATCTGATTCCTTGTAGATTCTGATTTTCTTACCATCTACTGAAATGCTTTCTTCATCAAACTCCACCTGGCGCTTGAGACTTCCCTGCACGCTATCATACTTTAATAGATGTGCAAGCATTTCAGTTGAAGAAAGGTCGTTAATAGCTACAACCTCAAATCTTGCATCATCAAGCATCTTTCTCAAAGCCAATCTACCGATTCTGCCAAATCCATTAATTGCAATTCTTGTCATAAAATTTCCTCCTATTATACCCTTTTATTCATATTTTCTACCTGTTTTATCTCAGTATACTTGTGATAACGGTCATCTTCTAAATAATCAGTAATTATCGTTGCTTCATCTATTGCGGCAAAGGTTACAGACGAAACCACGCCGAACTTACTGTTATCTGCAAGCACATACGTAGTAAATGACCTTCTCATTGCCGCCTCCTTTATTGCTGCTTCGTCTATGTGAGGCGTTGAAAATCCTTTATCGGCATCAATTCCGTTTGCTCCCATAAAGCACTTGGTAAAGTTATACCTCCCTACCGACTCAACTGCCCTCGCACCAACAGTGGCTTCTGTGCTCGGTCTCAGTTCTCCGCCTATCATGTATACCTTAAGTCCATTTTCCATCAGCTTTGAAGCATGAGACAGACCATTGGTAACGTATGTAGCCTCGCTACCTGCGAGATAATCTATCATTATCTCAGTCGTGGTACCCGCATCTATATAAACAAAGTCCGTGTCTTCAATGAGACTTGCTGCATACTTTGCAATAGAGTCCTTCTTTTCGACATTCTTTTTCTTTCTCTGGGCAACATCGGTCGTTTCTGCTGTGAGAACAAAATCTCTTGATACAGCACCGCCATGTACCTTCTTGAGTTTGCCTTGTCTGTCAAGCTCATTGATGTCTCTTCTGATGGTTGACTCGCTTATATTAAGCTCCTTTGCCAGTTGCACGACCTGAACAGAATGACTGCTCCTCAATTTATCTAATATTTTTTCATGTCTTATATCTTGTAAAATAGAACTCACTTCCCTCGTATTATATAGTCATAGCCACTTTTGGTTTCTTCAAATAGAGTATATCATCTGTATTATTAAAGTCAAGAATTCTTTTTCAAAATAAATCAAATTCTTTCATTTTCTTTCATAATCGAGTATAAGAAAAGGCGCATCACATTGTGATACGCCCTGCCTTCATAAAGTGCCGTTAAGCATTAAAATGAACTTTTACTAATCTAAGTATATTATTTCTTCCAAAGACCGTGAAGATTGCACCATGCATATGTTTCAACCAGTTCATCGCCTTCTGCCAATGCAAATACAACCTCAGGCTTGTCTCCTGCCTTCAGGTACTTCTTCTGAGAACCCTGCTTTGTTTCGATAGCAACCCATCCGATATAATGTTCTTCAACCATTGGATGTTCTACATCTCCTACTACAACCTTAACTGTGTTGCCGGAAACAGTAACTGCAGGAACGTGCTTTTCTACTGCTGCATCTACTGAACCAGGAACGATTTCAGTCATTTTCTGTCCACAGCACATTACAGGCACGCCTGAAGCTTTAACAAATTCAACTATACTTCCGCAGTGTTCACATACATAAAATTTCATAATTTATATCCTCCAAAAATAATAATTAACTTATCACTATACATTATAGTACCACAACCCCACAAAAAGCAAACAGCAATATTTAAAAAATGTCCTCAAATGGTCTGTTTGGAGATTTTTTCTGTCTTACAAGTCTCTGCCTTATTTCGTCAGATGAGCTCGCAACCTCTTCATAGAATTCCCTTGCAGACATTCTCATGGCACCATCACCCATGGCCGCCATCTGTACAGGTCTGTCTGATGTAATAACCTTTATGGAATGCTTTCTTCCCATCTCAAAGGCCGTTTTTTCTATAAATCTGTCAGCCGTTTCAGCCTCTTTGGTGTACACAACTTCAAGGTCTCCGTATTTTAACTTGGTACCGGGATTACCGCTTACTTTATATCCGTCGAACACTACTACCATTCCTATATTCTTATATGACATATAATTCTGTAGAATCTCCAGAAGTTCCTCCCTTGCCGAATCCAGATTAACGGCTGCCAGCTTTTTCAGCTCCTCCCATGCAAAGATAACATTGTATCCGTCAACAATCAGGTACTCCTGCTGCATTTTATTCCCGGTTTTTATTAGCTGGGGCAAAGGGCTTTCCTCAGGTTTGCCTATTCCATGACTTCTCTTGCTGATTTTTTGTCTTCTTAAGGCCTCATCACGTTTACTTTTGCCATAGGTCCTGAGAAAGATTTCTTCCAGTTCTTTATCCGATGCGCTAACGCCTGCGCTTACTCTTGCTGCTCTCAACGAGGTCTTCATCTCAAGCTTGCCATCAGAAGAAAGTACATATCCACTGTCCACATGAGCCGATTCATCAACCTGATGCCATGGGCAGTATTCTCCGCTTCCGTGAGAGCAGAAAATAGAACCGGGCGGGTTATCTATATCACCTTCAGGGTCATATCCCATCCTCGCTATAACCTCCTCTTCATTGTGGCATCTGTCATAACCATCAAAAAATGTATAAAAACTGCCTTTGCCTCTTGTATATGCCACCAGTTCCTTCTGATAGTCCTGTAATCCACAAACAGGTCCTCTTCCTTCCACAACAGATGTATTCATATCCTTCATTTCGGGTGAGCTGCAGCATGCCCCAAGTCTCTGCATGTCCGAAAGCACTTTTCCGACGCTTTCATTGGGAACCACAGCCTTGAATTTGTAGAAAGGCTCCAAAAGGATACTTTGAGCCTTCATCAGTCCCTGCCTTATGGCCCTATAGGTTGCCTGCCTGAAATCTCCGCCTTCTGTATGTTTTAAATGTGCCCGTCCAGCAATAATCGTCATCTTTATATCGCATACAGGCGAACCGGTTAACACACCCAGATGTTCTTTTTCCTTTAGGTGAGTCATAATCAGTCTCTGCCAGTTTTTATCCAGCTTGTCCTCTGCCGCGATAGTGTCAAATTCAAAACCTGAACCCCTTGGCAAAGGTTCCATAAGAATATGAGCTTCTGCATAATGCCTTAGGGGCTCAAAATGACCGATTCCTATTACAGGGCTTTCTATTGTCTCCTTGTAAATTACACTTCCCTCACCAAAGGAAACATCTAAATCAAATCGCTCCTTTATTATTCTCTGAAGCACCTCAAGTTCGAGACTTCCCATTACCTTAACGTGTATCTCCCTTAACGTTTCGTTCCACACAATGTTCAGAGACGGATCCTCTTCTTCAAGCTGCTTCAGCTTTCTCATTGCCGAAGGGTAATCTATTCCATCGGGAAGAACAAGGCTGTAAGTCAATGCCGGTTCCATTAAAGGTCTGCTTTCGCCAAATTCTGCTTCGGCCCCTAGAGCCTGCCCTGCATAGGTAGCGGAAAGCCCGGTAACAGCGCAGACCTCTCCCCCATTAACCTCCTGAACAGCGTCAAAGCTCCTGCCCGAATATAGCCTTATCTGTTCCACCTTTTCCTCGAAATCACCATATTTAATTACCATCTTATTTTTTAAAGAACCGCCTGTCACCTTCAGATGAGTCTGTCTGACGCCCTTGCTGTCCCTTGTAATCTTGTAGACTCTCGCACCAAACTCCTGCCCATAGCTTTTATTTTCACTGTATTTGTCTATGGTATTGAGGAATTCTTCTATGCCCTCCATCTTGAGGGCAGAACCAAAAGATACCGGAAAAACTTCTCGTTTTTCAATGGCATTGCAAATCAGTTCATCCGAAACAGTTCCTTCTTCAAGATACATCTTAAGCATTTCTTCATCAAGGACTGCAACATCTTCAAGGTTAACAGCTTTTCCATTCTGAAACTCTACAACTCCTCCGCCAAGTTCTTCCATAAGATTTGACAGGATTTCTTCTCTGTCAGTTCCTATCTGATCCATCTTATTAACAAAGATAAAGACCGGAACACCATATGTTTCAAGGAGATGCCAAAGAGTCAGCGTGTGACCCTGAACACCATCTGCCGCACTGATGACTAAAACAGCATAATCCAGCACACCAAGGGTACGCTCCGCTTCACTGCTGAAGTCACTATGACCGGGTGTATCAAGCAGAACTACATTCTTCGTGCCTAGATTAAACCTTGCTTCTTTAGAAAAAACAGTGATCCCGCGGTCCTTTTCAACTGAATTGTTGTCTAAAAAAGCGGTTTTGTGGTCCACACGACCCAGACTTCTTATAGCGCCGGTCTTATATAAAATTGCTTCCGATAAAGTTGTCTTTCCTGCATCCACATGGGCCAAAATCCCAAAAACCAAACTATTTGTCATCATTTCCCCTTACCTGCTATTTTTTCTGTTTTTTTATTTTAACACAAAAAAGGCCTATTGTACAAAATAGGTCTTTTCTGTCTTTAACAATTCTTTATCCTCATCATTATGAGAAATGAGAATAAGAGTTTTTCCTTCTATGTATCTATCATATAGCTTATTTACGATACTCTCTTTGAGCTCTTTATCAAGTCCCCGGAATGGTTCGTCCAGAATAATTATTTCAGCATCAGCAAGAAGAGTTCGCCCTAATGCTACCCTGTGGCGCATTCCTCCACTTAGCTGGTCAGGAAGCTGCCAGAGGTTATCTCCAAGCCCAAGACTTTCGGCCATTGCAACTACCTCACCATCCTTAAGGTGCCTGCCTTCTCCAATCATAGAAAGGGCCAGATTATCATAAACATTCAGCCATGGCAGAAGTCTGTCCTCCTGAAACAGATATGCCACTCTTTTATCTGAAGTGCCCTCTACGGTTCCCTCATCAGCCCTTTCAAGGCCTGCAATTATTCTGGCAACTGTAGTTTTGCCCACACCTGAAGGACCTGAAATGCAGGTGGTTTTTCCGGGTTCAATTGCAGCAGAAAAACTTTCCAGAACCTTCTTTTCACCAAAAGATTTTGTTAAATTGCAAAGCTCTACAGTATCTTGCCTATACGAATCGTCATTAGACGATGTATTACTTGCTCCTGAACCAAGTTTGCTTCCTTTATAACCACATTGACCCTTTTTTTCAATCCATTGATTAATGCATTTTTCCATTGTCATACTGAGAATTACTATGACCGCAATATAGGCGAATAATTGCTCCGTTTCAAGATAGTATTTGGCATTGATCATTCCATATCCCAAGGAGTGTTTAGGAATGGAAAGAACTTCTGCTGCCACTACTGCCTTCCAGCTCAAGCCCGAAATAAGCTTTACAGCTGCCTTCATCTGAGGCCGAATCCACGGAAAATATATTAGGCTTGCAGTCCTAAAAGCAGACAGTCCGTATATTCTGGCCACCTCAAGAAGTTCTCTGTCACATGAATCAAGCCCTGCCAGGAGATTTGTGTACACTATAGGAAAACACATGAGAAAGCAAGCTGCCACAGCAACCCAGTTTGATTCAAGGAGAAGAATCAGATAAATGACCACTGCCATTACAGGAACTGCCTTAAAAAAGCTTACCGGAAGAGTCAATATTCTTCTTATCCACCGGCTTTTATATGCAGCCGTCGCAAAGGCTGCACCTGTCCCAAAGGACAGAACCATAGCAAGAATGCATCTTATAATGGTCCATGCTACATCTAAATAAAACTTTTTCTGCCCAAGCAGAAAGCCAAGGGCAATAACAGTCTCTTTCGGTGATGGCAGAAGCAGGGTGTTAGAGACTATCATTGCGAGAGCATACCATGCAACTATCCAAAAGAGGCAGACGAACAACCATTCGCCTGCCTTTGATATAATATTCTGTTTTTTATTAGTAGTATAAGTCTTCATTCGGTAGTTTTCCGCCTATTGAGGCCTTGTTCATTTCAAACAGAGTTTCGTTAAAGGTTTTAAGCATTTTTCTTCCTTCTTCTGCATCATCACCTGTGAATACTACGATGTTGCAGTTTGGAATTGCCGCCTTTGCAATTTCCTCTTTTCCAATAAAGCCTTTTGCAACTATATCCTTTGCTGCTTCAGCAGGATTTTCGTTTACATATTCAACGGATGCCTCCAAATCATTTAAAAGCACCTTTAAATCGTTTTCTCTTTCTTCAATAAAGGATTTTGTTGCAATTAGAACTCCCATTGGCAGTTCTTCTCCTGTAGCCTCATCCCATAAATCGTTTACGTCGAAAATGTTTTCAACTCCATCCTTCTTTGCTGCAAGGGCAGTTGATACAAAAGGTTCAGGAATCATTGCAACGCAGCCTTCAGTAGTTAAAAGCTTTGTATTAACTTCCCCATGATTTGAAAGCCATTCCACTTTAACATCTTCATATATGGTAAGTCCGGCATCTTCCAGCACTTTCTGAAGCACATATTCAGGAGTTCCTCCCTGACCGCTTGCCACAATAGTCATACCCTTAAGATCTTCAACGTCTTCCACATCAACATTGTTTCCCAAGATGTGTAACACGCCAAGGGTAATTGGACTTACTGCAACTATCTGTCCTTCTGTCTTATTGTAGAGAACTGCTGCAAGGTTTGATGGAACTGCAGCCACGTCTATTTCGCCATTTGTAATCTTTGCAACTACATCTGTAGGTGCCTGATAAGTAGTAATCTCATACTTATCTGTCATATCCATCATCTGAACCATACCCATGCCGGTAGGCCCATTTAATGCTCCAACCTTTACAATTTCACTAACTGTTTCAGGTGTTTTTTCTCCGCAGCCTGCAAGCATTCCCAATGCCAACAGCAGCATCATCATAACTGCAACTAATTTTTTTGCGTTTTTCATTTTGTACCTCTTTCCTTCAAATTATGACTTTGAATATATAGTTTTAGTACTTACACCCGCAAGTGCACCCAACTTGCCTGAAAGTGCGCTGATTTCATTCATTGGACCATCGATAGCAACACTTATGATAGAGATTTCCTTTTTAGGATGAGGAAGTCCCATTCTTCCAATAATGTGCTGTCTATACTGGTGCAGTAAAGCGTTAATCTTTTCTGCCGCATTGATATCTTCAACAATTATGCTGATTAAAGCTACTCTAGTTTCCATTTTTAACCTCCCATAAAACAAAAGTGCCGGAAATACCGACACTATGAGCTTTAATATGATATCTCAAGCCTTCCCCCGCAGTAAAACCTTTGGGTGTCAGTAACTTTTACTTACCACTGTTTCTAATTTTTGGAATTGTATTATTGACGTCTGTAAGAAAGACGTAAATAAACATCATAGTCACCGCCGCAAGTCCGGCAGTTTCCACAAACAAACCTCTGCTGTAAAGTACAGCTGCGACCCCCATTATAGCAGATATTCCGTAAAGCATCAAGGTAGCTCTTCGCTGACCGTATCCAAGGCTCATCAGCCTGTGGTGCAGATGACCTTTATCGGCCTCCATAATAGGCTTCTTGTTTACAAATCTTCTGAATATTGCAAACATTGTATCGAAAATCGGTACCCCCAGTACTAGTACAGGAATAATAACCGCTACCAGAGTGGCACTCTTTACTGTTCCAAGTATCGAAAGGGTTCCCAGCATAAATCCCAGATACAAGGATCCGCCATCTCCCATAAATATCTTTGCGGGATAAAAATTAAATGGCAGGAATCCCAGTGCGCCCCCTGCAAGTGCAAGCATTGCACCGCAAACAAGATATGTTCCATGAATATATGCAACATAGGATATGCAAAGGGATGCTATAGCAGTAGTTCCCGCTGCAAGCCCGTCCAAACCGTCAATAAGATTTATAGTATTAGTTATACCCACAATCCATACAACAGTAACAGCAAAACACAAAATTGCGCCGAGCTGGCTGTTGCCTTCTCCGAAAAAGTTTGTAATGAAGGTGATTCTGATGTTTAATGCATACATGAGGATTGCCACAGCAAACTGCCCGATGAATTTTACCTTTGCAGGTAAATTTTTGAGGTCATCAACGACACCGAGCAGATATATCAAAGCTCCTCCCAATGCAATTATGGGAATTCTATGGTCAAATTCCAAAAAAACCATCATGGCAATAGTACATCCCAA
>JAQXRN010000023.1 GCA_029218545.1 Bacillota bacterium
CCTTTTTCAAATTCAGCCATTCTACGTTTTGCATGCTTTATGGCAACATTTACCCCATCATATATATCTACCATGTTATATATATCTTCATAATTCTTTTGGTATGTCCCATCACCTAAATTATTTTTCTTGAAAATCTCATCTAGTTTATCATTCCATTGATGTCTATGCAATGCAGAATCACTGTAATAAAAATGCAGATATAACCAATATTCAAAAGATTGGTTACTCCAAGCCACATTATATCCTCTATTTATAGCTTCTTGTATTGCTTGATCAAAGTCATCAAAATCATCTTTATCAAAAACAATCCATACATTTTGATAGATAATTTTTGCATCCTTTATAATCTGATCTGCTATCTCAACAAGTCTAGTCGTGGAACAACCTTCACCATGTACATCAATAAGCGGTTGCTCAATAATATCCACTACACCACCTACCTTTTCTTGTATAAGTTTTTGCATACCTTTAAAATATAATGGCTCGGTACGTTCACCTTCTGTAACAATTAGATAAGAATTTGCTTTGGTAGTTTTGTATTCATACTTCCTTTGAGTTCTAGCTTCTCGTCTCTTTTTAAATAGATCATCCGAACCCATTTACTTACCTTCTTTCATACTGAATTCTTTTAACCACGGAATTCCGCCATATACCCCAGCCAAATAATCTCTTTCAAATGAAGCATCTGACCTCACTTTAAAATCTGATAAAGCAGACAATTCTGAGTATCCAAATTCATCTTTTTGTACAAACCAAATCTGATCTCTTCTAAAAAATTTTTTATCCATGAGAGTAGTATCATGTGTTGTGTAAATCAGCTGAGCCTGTGAATCATTTTCATAAAACAAATCAATAATAAATTTCAACAAAAGAGGATGTAGTTTGATATTCAATTCATCTACAAAAATTGATTTATCATAAAGAATAGCTGTACGCGCATAAATGAATAGCATAATACTTTTAATGGTTCCTTCTGATTCAAAAAACAAGTCCAGAGGATGCAATTCGCCATCTTTTCCCATGTGATAGGTTACAAACTTAATTTCTTTGTCACTATCGTCATATTCAATATCTCTAATGCCTGTATCAATAGCAGACAAAAAATCTACCAATGCACTTTTTTCTTGATCAATTAATTGAGGTAAAAGTGCCTCTAAAAGTCTTGTATCCTCGCAAAAATTTGTTGGAACAACTAATGTATCCATCACACCAGCATAAACAGCCTTAAAAATACTAGATTTCATTTTTAACTTATTGAAAAAAGTTAAAACCAAAGTCTCAACCGGAATTTGTTCCTTATATACATCACATTCTTTTCTTACACTTGAACCGAATTCAACTTTTTCTGTCGTACGTTCAAAAATTGTTGAAGTTCTCTTGGTCTGTAGATTTTTTCTATATAACCACTCCGTAACAATGCAATTTGCATTGTACTCGAATCCATACTTATATTCATAATCTCCTAAAATCTGTACAATCTGGAATTCCGAATTTTCCTCTTCACTGTCGAACGAAAATGGCTGATAAAATGTTTTAATAGCTGTTGCTTCACCATCTTCAACATTATTTAATGACTCCGCAATAATTCTTTGAAAATAAGTCATCGCCATATAAATATTCGATTTTCCACTTGCATTTGCACCATAAATTGCTGCAACCCTAAGATACTTTTCTTTTGTTCCATAGTCTATTAAATTGCATTGATGCTCCTTATACGCATTAATTGCTGTCAAATCCAAAATTGTCTCTTCCTTAAATGACAAAACATTTTTTAACATAAATTGCACTAACATATCACAGCACCTCCTAGATAATCTATAATATATCTTTTTTTGAATTCTATGTCAATAATTTTGTGATTTTTTCACAATTTTATTCATATAGATTTAGTTATTTTACATTTTGGTAAATAGCAATTTTTACTGGTAAATATAACCAAAATTATTTGAAATCTTTTTTTGGCACCGTTTTGGCACCGCCAACCCTATTTTTTGCTATTCTTTCCACCTTTTTTCAAGACGAAAAAAGGGCTTCCCTATTCTTAGGAAAGCCCAATAAAATCTAGCTTTTTAGAGACACTATCAAAGATTACTCGATGATAGTAGCTACTCTACCAGAACCAACGGTTCTACCACCTTCACGGTCTGATTCGGTTGTATTCAGAAACTTATTTGTTACGGATTTTGCCGTTTTTTGACTCATTTTATGGGTATTTTACCTATTATTTAGCCTTTTTCCGGGGGAAATGTATCGGATTCGTATCACGTTTTCAAGGAAGTACTACGTGTATCACGCCCCTTTTGTCCGCGTCCGAGCGACACCTTTTTCGTCCACCTAGGGATATTGTAGCATGGGCGAACCGAAATGTAAAATGATTCTTTTGAAAATTCGTTCGGCCTTCGTTGATTAGTGGGTAGGTGGTCGAACTTGGAGCAATTTTGCCCGTGTATCACGGCTTGTTTGAGGGTAGGTGGACGAACTGAAAATGGACGGGAGAGGGGTATGATACAGCTAAAGTAAAAGTATACACAGGCTGTTCTTGTGTGTACCTTTAGTCAAAGCATTAAAAAAGGAAGCCGGACGCATCCAACTCCCTTAGGCATAGTCCGCAGACGTCCGCCGCAATTCCAAACATATTATAGTATTGGCGTGGAAATTCCCCGCCGCTCGGTGGACCAGGGTCTTTCGACCAGCCCAAATTATTACATAATATTTTCTTTAATGTTCATCTCTTCTATGGATCGGAACCATAAGGTTAATGGAGACCTCTCTGCAAATAATATGACAATTATGAAGTTGCGTCAACTACTTTATACCCCACCACTTCTTTTTCTACCCCATTTTCCAGCTTTTGGGATAGAAAATCATATCAGGCAAGTACTTGATCTAATCCTAATTCGTAAAAATATTTAAGCGTAGACTTAGGATATTCTTTGATAAATAGCTCCACATCACTCTTTGCAATTCCACAAACAGATATATATTCCACAAATTTTTCCCGCGCCTCTTCATAAGGGCAATCTATGTATGCGTCAAGATTTTTCAATAGCTCCAGCATCTGCAATACATGCACATTCTCTTTAGTTGCTGGTACAACCGGCTTTCTCACAACAAATCTTCTGTTACCAATCAGAACTTCTCCGTCAGTTGCAACGTTGTTGCTTACAATCTCAATCACATAAGGAACCTGCGTAGAAATCACTATCTGGTTAGCGAATGTATTACCTGCATAGAAACCATCTACATTATCCCCTTTGGAAATGAAACGATATCTTGCCACCATATCTGCGTTGGGACCAATAATAGAATTTAATGTGGTCTTCTTAGGAATGAAATATCCTCTTCATCGTATTGCTGCAATAAACCTT
>JAQXRN010000024.1 GCA_029218545.1 Bacillota bacterium
TGATTGCCATTTTCATATTATCCTTGGCAAGTGCTCTAAAAAGGAAACCTCGAAATAACACTTCTTCCACAAACCCTACGCCCAGCATGTAAACAAGGTAACAAATACTGTCTGTTACCGGCAAATTAATCTTTACACCATTCCACAGATTGATAGATATCAAAACAAGCAGCGGAACAAAATACAGAAAGTGCTTATAAGAAATCTGCAAGCGCCTAAAACCATAATAATCTTTCAGCTCATTTCTCCGGATAAAACAATACAGGAATACCGCCAGCACTAATGTGGTAACGGCACTGACCGAATACTCTACTCCTAATTGCTTATTTCCTTCTATAGATATGGATTGTAAAACAGAAAAAATAAAAATCAAAATCAACGAAAACCACAATTCGCTTTTCCTATATAATGTATACATATGCTTTCTCCCTTTTTTGTTTTCTTTATAATCATCACCCCAAACAAAAAGCTTCTGTTAGTATACAATAGCCTTATATCCGGTCTCATATTGAATGCCAAAATTAAATCCTGTTGTTCTTTTCATCAAACACCCTCACAGTTCCAATTTATCGTTTTATTCTTTCTCTGCCCACCTGCAATTTACACCTGCAATGCTATTTCTAATGCTATGTACAATTTCCCCAAGTTATGGTTTGCTCCGTGAAATCCCTCTACTTCATATCCACTTGACACTAACACATCTCCCGATTCAAGAAAATCATACAGTTCCAAATTATAAAAATCACATACCGACTGTACTCCAACCACTTCCATTTCGACTGCAATACAGCCTTCTGCTTTACGTTTAGCCACAAGTCCAGCAGTTTCTCGAATCATAGAATCAGTAGTCCATACTTTTCCCAAAACAAAAGGAATCCCCATTTGTGCAAACATAGCTGCAAGCTTATGGCTATTTTTTATTTCAATATAGTCTGCAGGTTTTGCGAAATAGTAGGAGCACCCCTCACCTCGATAACTTTGTTTTTCTCCACAATTAGTTTACAAGTTCTAATTTACTTTATACCCCTCTGCCTTGTAATCTCGTACATCAGAATTGAAGCAGCACAGCTTACATTGAACGAAGAAGCATATGACTTTTCCGACATCGGAATAGTGCAAAGCAGATCGCAATACTCTTTATATGCTTTGCTAAGTCCCCTGGTTTCATTTCCCATCATCAGCATCAGAGGAACAGTAAGGTCAGCTGAATAAATTGGATTTTTCTTATGTGCGGTAGTTCCGATAGTTATAAAATCAGGATATTGTTCTTTCAATTTCTCCAGATACATAAAAAGGTCCTTATTGTCAGCCATTCTTATTACGGGCATATTAAAAAATGAACCCATAGCAGAAACCACAACATCGGGATCGTATAAATCTATGGCATGTCCTGTAATGATAAGCATATCTGCTCCGAGTGCATCACAGGAGCGTATCATTGTACCGAGATTACCTTTGTTTGATGGTCTGTCGAACAGTACAATAAACGGCTTTTCGGAAATCGGCACATTCTCAAGCTTGTCCTCACGCATTTCAATAATCGCCATTAACTCAGATGTATCCTCTTTGTTGCTGAGTTCAGTCATAAGCTCCGCTGTAAGACAGAAATTCTTCTCGGTTTTGACATTTGCAATCATTTCCTTTGCCCAGTCGGATAAATTGTTTCTATCATAAATAAAAGATTTTATATTCCATTTGTTTTTTACTGCTTCATTAAGACTTCTGACACCTTCGACCAGGAACTCGTTGTATCTGTATCTTTTATTTCTGTTAGTTTTAAGCACTTCAATCTTCTGATATGTGCCGTTTTTGCTGAATATTTTAATTTCGGACATAATATTTACTTTTCCTGACGGAAAACCCCCCTTCGATCTTAATATGAAAAATTATGATTATGCAAATATATTTCAAATTTTCGCTTCCCGATTGACTGCTTTTTCTTCCTGAGCCACGCAGGATGTTCAATACTTTGCTTCTTATCCATGGAAACTGCCAGTACCGTATCTCTATGGGATATGGCTGCTAACTGCTGCAGCATGTCCCTAAGTGGATTCTCGCTGTCGGAATTCCAGTCAACCAGATTACCATATGGAATATCTGTAATGATAATATCCGGTGAAATATGTGGCAGCTCCCTTGTACAGTCCGCAACAAATAACTCCCGCGAGATATTTGCGGTTAGCTTACTTCTAAGCCTTTCCAAACTCATTATCGCCTCCCTATGAGATTCCTTTCCGTACGATTCATACAATGACTTAAGCTCAGCATAACGCTTGTCAAGACCATCACTTCCAAGCAATGATAGATTCTTTTTCGCAGTTTTCATTATCTTGGTGTCAATATCGCTTCCGTACAGCTTCTCTATAACATCTTGATGCCAGTACCCCAGTACCGTAAGGGAATATCCTCCGCCACAACACGGATCATATACACACAAGTTTTGTTTTTTACTCGAATACTCCAACGCATAACCAAATATCTCATTTATGAGACGCACCGGGAAATTCGGCACACCCTCCGCAGAATACAGCACACGCCCGCTTGCATAGTCCTCAAAATTATCATTTTTACAGTATTTATATTCCATTATTTGCTTGTCTCCTTGCAAGTTTATCCAACACCCAGCTTTTTCGTACCAAACATTAATTATCTAATTCAGTGGTATAGATTTCCTCCACAGGAAATGATATTTTAACTAACCCTACAGAAACAAACTTCCCACTCATTTTTCTAAACTCGTGCAAAATCAAATCACTAGCTTTATAAAAAACATCCTCATCATCATCTTGGGTTAGAGCTAATGTGCAATGTGGCACCCAACTATTTGGGCAGTACCATTCCCAGCCAGTTGAGTCAAAATCCTGTAAGCATTCATGTAATTCTCTTTGAAATTGATACATACTATCATTCATTACAGGCGACGCAAAAATCGTCCTCGTATCATTGAACATTCCAATGGAACCAATATATGCTGGCATCGACTTATGTGTCTGTGCAAAATTCTTTAATTGTTGTATACACTTTTCTTCATCAATGTCATTGAAACAAGCCAATGTAAGATGCGGTCTGGTTTTCCATTCTAAGAACTTTGTACTTAATTTTTCATCAGCTACTCTTTTTGCCAAATTAAAAAGCTTTTGTTCTGTTTCTTTATCATAATACAATTCTATTGCATACTGCACATTACTTACCTCCGCAAAATCTAATTAAAAAATATGACAATCAGGTTGCTTCTACATAATACTGTGCCTGAGCCGCAAAAAGCTCTGCGTAAATTCCGTTCTTTAGATTTACAAGTTCGTCGTGTGTTCCATACTCCTTAATGGATTTGTCTGCAAACACAGCGATTTTGTCACAGAACTTACAGCTCGACAGACGGTGTGAAATATAAATTGCTGTTCTATTTCCGACGAGAGTATCAAAACGTCTGTAAATATCATATTCAGCAATAGGGTCAAGCGCTGCGGTGGGCTCATCCA
>JAQXRN010000025.1 GCA_029218545.1 Bacillota bacterium
CATATATCTCAATGTGTCCTCTAATATGCTCTTTGCAATAGGAGCCGCAGTAAGTGAACCATAATACGCTCCCTTTGGACTGTCTACAACTACGAGAATTGCCACCTTAGGATCATCCATAGGCGCCATTCCAAGGAAAGAACTGTAATAGTAATCTCCGTACTTTCCGCCTTCTACCTTGTTGGCTGTACCTGTCTTGCCTCCTACTCTGTATCCGGGAATCTTAGCAGCACCGCCGCCGCCTTCAGATACTACATACTCCATGTACTCACGCATTCTCTCTGCAACATCCTTTGAAAGTACCTTCCTTACTTCTTTCGTTTCAAATTCTTTTACAACCTTTCCGTTAGAATCTGTAAGAGCCTTTACATATCTAGGCTGAACAAGAACTCCGTCATTTCCTATTGAACTAACTGCAGTAAGCAGCTGAATAGGTGTTAAGGAAATACTCTGACCATATCCCATTGTTGCCAGTTCAACAGGACCGACGTTTTCCATGGAATACATTATAGAATTTGTTTCACCCGGATAATCAATTCCTGTCAGGCGGGTTATTCCGTATAAGTCTATGTATTTGTAGAAGGACTTAACACCCATCTTTGTTGCAACTGCAGCAAGAGCAGGGTTGCAGGAGTTACCAAGCGCCTGCTTGATATTCTGCACGCCATGGTCATGGGTACTCCAGCAATGCAGTGTTATTCCCGAAATATTAATTTTAGTACCGCAGTTAAAAGTATCATTTTCTGTAATTGCACCTTCTTCAAGAGCTGAAGATGCAGTGATGAGCTTAAAAGTAGAACCCGGCTCGTAAGTATCGCTTACTATTGGATTTCTCCACATCTTAAAGAGGAACGACATCTGTTCTTCTTCAGTCATCTCCTTGTAAGCCTCTTTATCCTCCTCGGTAATAGGTTCAGTGGCATCATTAGGATCAAAGCCAGGTGTAACTGCATTTGCAAGAATTTCGCCGGTCTTGGGATTCATTACCAAACACATGATTCTGTCTGCTTTGGTATCCTCCATACCCTTTGCAAGAGCCTTTTCGGCATAATACTGAATTGCTTCATCTATGGTCAGCACCACGTTAAGTCCATCCTCTGCTTCGTAGTATTCCTCCGAACCATCCACGAGGACATTTCCTACCAGGTCAGTATTCTTTACCCATCTGCCGTTGACACCGCCAAGGTACTGGTCATATTCAAGCTCGATTCCCGTTCTTCCGGTATTGTCTATGGTCACACTTCCAAGAAGCTGTGATGCAAAATTTCCAAGAGGATAGTATCTTCTTGTGGCTTCGGAAAGGGATAATCCCGGAATATTGAGTTCCCGAATTTCATTTGCCTGATCCTTTTCGAGATACTGACTTATCTTAACAAGAGCCTGCTCCTTAACAAGGATCTTCCTTATATCTTTAGCCTCTTTCCCCACTATTGGTGCCAAAGTCTGTGCTATTTCCGTAATCTGCTCACTGGATTTACTTTCGGCAAGCTCTGCAGGTCTGACCCAGAGAGTATAGCATGTGATGCTGGTGGCAAGTTCTTTGCCGTTTCTGTCGTAAATTGTGCCTCTCTTTGCCTCAACTGTAATATCACGAGTCTGCTGATCTATAGCCTTTTGAGTCAACTCGTCAGCATCAACGATCTGTATCCACGCAACGCGAAAAGCAAGCAGAGCCATCAAAAATGCGATAACCACAAAGCCCAATGCTATTCTCTTCTTATTTATCATTTTTACAGGTACTTTTTTCATCTGGTCTTTCTCCCTAAATATTACCAAAAATGCTCCAAACATACGCAAAGCCGGAACTTTAATGTTTGTATTAAATTATCCGGCTTGTTTTCACATATGAAGTTATTACTCAAAACTATTTATATTTTCGTTATGCCTCTATTATGCGTAGGCCTTCTGCTTTATGATGTCGGCAAGACCCGAAGGTGCCTCCATTGAAGCCAGATGAATGCATTCATTTCCCTCAGGATAATGCATGGACAATTCTCCTGTCGCATATGTTTCCAGTTCCTGAATGCTGGTATTGCTTCCGATTTTTACATTTAGCAGATTGATTTCAGTCTGAATTATTTCATTCTGTTTTTCAAGCTGATTTATTGAATACTGAAGTTTTGAAGTATGTGCGTTAATAATAACAGTGCCTATTAATATTATACCTATTGCGATGGTAGCCAATACAAGAAGGCGAAGGGTTTCGCGTGATAAGACATCGCTGTCTGGCTTTGTCTTAGGTGCTGTCTGAGGAACATCAAGAGGTCTCTGTCTTGTTCTTCTGACTCTTTGAGGCTGTTCCTCAGGTATATAGTTGTATGCATATTCGCTTGTAAATCTTTTTCTTGCTGTTGTCTCCATTTTTTCCCTCAATAACTATTAATATTAACGCACTTTATCTGCATAGTATTATCAGATTTTCTGAGCGATTCTCAGCTTCGCGCTTCGCGCTCTCGGATTTTCTTCCAATTCGGTTTCTGAAGGTATAACAGGTTTGCCTGTAACCTTTTTTATGTCTGCCTTGTTGCCGCACACACATATAGGAAATTCCTTCGGGCATGTGCAAGGATTTGCTCTTTTGTTAAAAATTTCTTTGACAATTCTGTCTTCCAGCGAGTGGAAAGTTATAATGCAAAGTCTGCCTTTTGGAGCAAGCACTTGGCAGAACTCCTCAACAGCTCTCTCCAGCTGTCCGAGTTCATCGTTGACTTCAATTCTGATTGCCTGGAAAGTTCTCTTTGCAGGATGCGGGCCTGTTCTTCTTGCTGAGGCGGGAATTGCGCTCTTGATGACATCCACCAGCTCAAAGGTGCTCTCAAGAGGCTTGTCCGCTCTTGCTTTAACTATGAAATCGGCAATTCGTGATGCCCATCTTTCTTCTCCATATTTGGAAATGATTCGTGTCAGTTCCTTCTGGTCGTAGCCGTTTACAACATCCCATGCCGTAAAATCATCATCCTGACTCATTCTCATATCCAGCGGCGCATCGTTCATATAGGAAAAACCTCTCTCGGGGTTGTCCAGCTGGAAAGATGAAACTCCTAAATCCAAAAGAGCCCCGTCGATTTTATCTATTCCCAAGTCATCAAGAACCTGTGCGATGTCTGAATAATTGCTTTGAACAAAATATTTCTGGCAATCATATTGCTCGAGCCTTTTAGATGCCGCATTAAGAGCATCCTGGTCGCGGTCAATGCCGATTAAGATGCCGTCAGGTCCTAGCTTCTCGCAGATACCGCTGCTGTGACCGCCGCCTCCTAATGTTCCATCCACATATATTCCATCGGGCTTAATATTCAAGCCCTCCATACATTCATCAAACAGTACGGATTTATGAATAAACTCCATAACTTACATCCTCCTGCCTTAGAAATTATATTCAACTAATGCATTGGCAAAGTCTTCTGTTTCCATCTTGCTGTCATTAGAAGGTGAATCCCAGACGTCTCTCGCCCAGATTTCTATCTTGGACATTGCACCCATGGTAACCAGTTCCTTTTCGATTCCTGCGTAGTTTTTGAGTTCCTGGGGAATTACGATTCTCCCCTGTTTATCAAACTCACACTCACATGCATTAGCACAGAAATGTCTGATAAAAGCTCTTACCTTAGGATCTGATTCAGGTAGCTTTGAAATCTTCTCCATCTGCGCTTCCCAGTCTGCCTCAGTGTAAATCAGCAGACATGTGTCCAGACCTTTAGTAAGAATACAGCGGCTTCCAAGCCCTGCTCTTAATTTTGAAGGAACAATCATTCTGTTCTTGTCGTCTATGGAATTGTAAGTAGTTCCCATGAACATGTGCTGTTCCTCCTGATTATTCTTAATTGCAATGGTAAATGAGCTGCCAATGGGCACACTCATCCATTTGTAATCTTATATCACCACTATACACCACTTTTAATCACTTTTCAATAGTTTTTGGGT
>JAQXRN010000026.1 GCA_029218545.1 Bacillota bacterium
TCAATCCTGAAGTATTTAAAGATGTAAAAAAAGAACAGATAGAAGAAAAAGAATAGTAGATTATTCAATTAAAAAGCCCTTTACCTTACTTGTGGTAGAGGGCTTGATTTTATTTAGAGCACTGTTACGCAAGTTATTCCGGCTTTGGAAGGCTCCATCTGAAACGTGCTGCACATAATCTCAATGTGATTATCAGCCCTGTTCCTATGAACATGGATGGGACCGTTCCAATTAAGGGGTGAATTATTACATATGCGACGGCTCCAATTATAGAAGCTGAAGCATAGAAGTGCTTTACAAACACATATGGTCTGTCGCCTGCCATTATATCGCGGAGAATACCGCCGCCAACGCCGGTTATGACACCAACAAAAATGAGCAGGAACATACTGTAATCCGAACCTTGCATGTATGCTGTGTTAATTCCCACTACTGTGAAAATTCCAAGACCGGTGGCATCCATGATAAGCATTAGTCGATCTTTGGTCTTTCTGCTTAAGGGTGATTTTACATTCTTTGTATAGAAAAACACAATTATTGAGGTGATAATCGCAACGGTGGCATATACGGGATTTCTAAATGTCATAGGTGGAGTTATACCCAAAATAAGGTCTCTTATTACTCCGCCCCCTACAGCTACGCTGAGACCGAGAATAGAAATTCCCAAAATATCCATTTTTTTACCGATTCCAACCAGGGCACCCGAAATGGCAAAGGCGATTACGCCTATAATTTCAAGGGCAAATATTAAGATGTCTGTCATGTATAAACCTTCTTAATTTATTATTTGAGCTCGATTGCTCTTTCAAGGATAGTAGTTAGATGCTTGTAAAATCTTTCAGTTGATGAAATTGAGAGAGCTTCATCAGGAGTATGAACGTCATGCATCTGAGGACCTATAGATGTAGCATCAAATTCTTCGCCAAGTTTTCCTGCAAAGAGCCCACATTCAAGACCTGCATGAATAGCTTCTATTACAGGTTCACGATTATAAAGTTCAGTGTATGTCTTTGCACATAAGTCTCTGATTGGTGAGTCTACTTTGTATTCCCACGCAGGATAAGGCAGTGCAAATTCGACCCTGCCGCCTAGAAGTCCGGCAAGCTTTTTCAGTTTAGCTTCCATAAGGTCACGGCGCGTTTCTACGGAGCTTCTTAATGAATAAAGACCGTTTATAACACCGTTTTCAAGGCAAAGTGCACCTAAGTTAAGGCTTGTTTCAACAAGACCCTGAATGTTCGGACTCATATTCTGAACTCCATAAGGTGTAAGAAGCAGATATGAAACAAGAGTTTCAAAGCTTTGCGCCGTAAGTACTGCTTCTGCGCTGCATGAATTATTGCATTCCTTTA
This sequence comes from Bacillota bacterium, assembly GCA_029218545.1. Classification (GTDB taxonomy): domain Bacteria; phylum Bacillota; class Clostridia; order Peptostreptococcales; family Anaerovoracaceae; genus Fimisoma. The sequence goes on from JAQXRN010000026.1 coordinate 1,353, forward strand.
GAGTAATTGTTATTTCGGGATCGGATGTCTGGTATTCTGCTGCGATGATTTTTCTGAAAGTCAAAACAGCAGCTTCTACCTTTGAGAGTTCTTCAGGTGAAACAAGGATAACAGCTTCTGTACGTTTGCAGATTACGTTATCAGCACGACCGCCTGCAATGTCTGAAAGACTGATTTCAGCCTCATTTCTGATGAATTCGAGAAGTCTTCCCATGAGAATATTGGAGTTGGCTCTTTCCAGATTGATATCAACTCCGGAATGTCCTCCGCGAAGCCCGTCGATTACAAGGCTGTATGCCAAGGAGCCGCCAGGAGCAGCTTCTGATTCGTATGGAAGCAGTACATTTGCAGTTACACCGCCCGCGCAGCCAACTGTAATGATACCTTCGTCCTCTGAATCAAGATTAATCATTGTTCTGCCTGCCAGAAGGCTTGCATCAAAGGCTGTTGCACCTTCAAGACCTGTTTCTTCATCAGTTGTAAAAATGCATTCAAGTGCAGGATGAAGCAGAGCATTGTCATCAAGAATTGCCAGCATAATTGCAACTGCAATTCCGTTGTCAGCACCGAGCGTTGTATCTTTTGCTCTTAACCAGTCGCCGTCGACAACCAGTTCAATTCCTTCTTTGGACATGTCTTTTGTGCAACCTTCAATCTTTTCGCATACCATGTCCATGTGCCCCTGAAGGATAATAGTCGGAGCATTTTCATAACCCTTAGCTGCAGGCTTATATATTAATACGTTTTGAGCTTCATCCTGAATGTATTTCAGGTTTCTTTCTTTAGCGAAGTCTACCAGGTAATTGCTTATGGCAGTATTGTTGTATGAACCTCTTGGAATTGCACTGATTTCTTCAAAAAATCCGAAAACAGATGCAGGCTTTAAATTTTCTAATACTTTCATTAATCGTTGGCGATATAAAAACGCCATCCCCCTTTCAGTACATATCTTTATTTAATAAACCAATGTATTATATCACAGCATACAAACAAATAGCAACGAAACGACGAAGAGTTTTGTGAAAAATATTAAAAAAACATATAAAAAATTAGCATAAAATGGATGAAAAATACAAAAAATAAAATATTAATATTGAGATTTGTTTTTAATTTTGTTATAATAGCAAATGTTTGACTGCCTGAAGTCATAATATATACTAAATAACGAAGGGGAAATGTTTTATGAGAGCTTATGAAAGAATGCTTGAATACGTAAAATATCCAACTGCATCGGATCCTGACAGCACAGTGGTGCCAAGTACAGATACACAGTGGGATTTAGCAAGAGCTTTGGTAAGAGAAATGGAAGAAATGGGAATCAGCAATGTATCTCTTGACGAACACTGCTACGTAATGGGTGAAATTCCGTCAAATATTGAAGGATACAATGGCCCAAGTGTTGGATTTGTTGCACACATGGATGTATCCTGTGAAGCTCCAGCAGAAAACATCAAGGCACAGGTTATAGAATATAATGGGGGAGATATAATCCAAAACGAAGAACTTGACCTTAGAATCGATGTGGACACATTCCCTTTTATCGAAAAGTACAAGGGATGTCACATCGTTACAAGCGATGGAACTACACTCCTTGGGGCAGATAACAAGGCGGGAATTGCAGAGATTCTTACAATGGCAGAAACTCTATTAAATAATCCTGAAATTAAACATGGCACTGTAAAAATCGCATTCACACCTGATGAAGAAATCGGTTGTGGCACAGATTTCTTCAATGTGGAAAGATTTGGGGCAGATTTTGCTTATACAGTCGATGGCGATGCATTTGGAGAATGCCAGTCGGAAACCTTTAATGCTTTTACTGCAAATGTATATGTGACAGGTTTCAACATTCATCCCGGAAGTGCTAAAAACATGATGAAGAACGCTATCAGAATTGCTGCAGAATACGAAGTAATGATTCCTGACGCGGAAACTCCTGAACACACTGAAGGCTTTGAAGGTTTCTATCACCTTTGCGAAATGAAGGGCGATGTGGAAAGTGCTGAAATGGAGTATATCATCAGAGATCATGACATGGCAGAAGCTGAAAGACGTTGTGAATTCATGAAGATGGTAGCTGATTACCTGAATAGCAAATACGGCGAGGGTACAGTAAGAGTTGAAATCACTCCAAGCTACAGAAACATGAGAGAGGTAATCGAAGAAAACCCTCAGGTTGTTGAGCTTGTTCTGTCTGTATATGAAGAAATGGGAGTAAATCCTGACACAGCACCTATCAGAGGCGGAACAGATGGTGCAAATATATCCTTCATGGGAGTACCTTGTCCTAACCTTGGAACAGGTGGACATAACTATCATGGTCGCAAAGAATTCGCAGTAGTAGAAGAAATGGATAAGGTGGTTGACCTTCTTATTCGAATTGCAGAGAAAACTGCAGAAATATAATAAAATTTAAAGATCAAATAATCATATGTTAAAGTCTTTTTCGCGAAAAGCTGTAAAAAATGCTAGGGGTAGTTAGTGGCATTAAGTAAATGGACCAATATAGTTAGAATCGTGGAAAAGCAAAAATAGATATTTCAAAGTATAAAAAGAAAGGTTATTTATTATGGAAAAAAAGAAAAAGAAATTCTCTTTCCCTTCAGCCTATACGGTTCTGTTTATTGTACTGATTCTGGCTGTTGCGTTGACTTACATCATTCCTGCAGGTGAATACTCCTCACTTACATATGATGAAGATGCACAGTGCTTCCTTGTAACAGACCCGAAAGGCGATGTTGCAGAATTGCCGGCAACACAGGAAACACTTGACAAGTTAAACGTTAAGGCTGACCTTGAAAAGTTCATTGACGGCTCAATCTATAAGCCAATGGCGATTTCAGGAACTTATACAAGCCTTGAACAGAATGGACAGGGTGTTGTGGACTTCATCATGGCGCCAATCAATGGTGTATATGAAACAGTTGACATCATGCTGTTTATCTTCATGATCGGTGGTTTAGTAGGTATCGTTAACCACCTTGGCGTATTTAATGCCGGAATTGGTGCACTTGCTCGTGTATCAAATGGTAAGGAAGAAGTAATTATTGCAGTAGTTACATTCCTCATTGCTCTTGGTGGTACATCCTTCGGTATGGCAGAAGAAACTATCGCATTCTATCCTATCCTGATTCCTATTTTCATCAAGTCAGGTTACGATGCAATGACAGGTATTGCTGCTATCTGGTGCGGTTCATCCATCGGTTGCATGTTCTCAACAGTTAACCCATTCTCAGTAGTAATCGCATCCAATGCTGCAGGTATCAACTTCAAAGAAGGTATGCTAATCAGATTTATCGGTCTTATTATCGGTGTTATTCTGACTGTGGTTTACATAGTTAGATACGGTAAAAAGGTTCAGAAGAATCCTCAGCTTTCAGTAGTTTATGACGATACTGACAGAATCAATGCAAAGCTTAAGATGGACGAACAGAAGGATGAATATGAAAAGATGCCTTTACAGTTCAAGATAATCCTTATC
>JAQXRN010000027.1 GCA_029218545.1 Bacillota bacterium
GAACGAGCCGCTGCTTGATGAGGCTGTTCTGAAACAGATCGACAAGGAAATCCCGTACCACCTTCTCTTTATTCTGACTTGCGACGGAAAAGCACAGGCATGGATCGGCTATAAAGAAGCCGCCGCATCCGGGAGCAACGCCTTTAAGGTAAGCCGGTACTATCACACAGACTGGATGCCAGAAAGTGAGCTGCAATTCCAAATCAACGGTCTGGACATGGACGCGGTTTATGAGAATCTTGTCCGTCAGATTGCCGGGGATGCGCTTGGGTCAGAATCCGGCGAGAGCTTGCAAGCTTCCGTTGAGCGCGATGAAAAGCGGAGGCAGCTTGAAAAGCAGATTGCTGCACTGGAAGCAAAAATGCGCAAGGAAAAGCAGCTCAATCGAAGAATAGAAATAAACACAGAGCTTAAAAGACTCAGAAAGGAGCAGGAGTTACTATCATGATTCAAGAATACCTATTTACCTCAGATGAGCATAGACACACAGTTGAACAGTATGCTCCTGAGTCTTGTGAAAAAGACATTTATGATATAGACAACTCTGATTGCTGGATCGTTACCTACTCTAAGGAAGGTACAAATGAAAGCAGCGCAAAGATCCTCTCTTCGGTACATAGCTATATTGTAAATAATTTTCATCCTACCGTACTTAGTAACGAATGTTCTGCTTATTACAACAAAGCGCTTTATCCTCACTTTAATGAGTTCGAACGAAAACTCAGGAAATTACTTTACCTAAAGAGCGCATTAAGCCGGGATGCAAAAGGTAGTGCGCTGATAAAGGATTTGGAAAGCAAAGATTTTGGGGAGATTTTTACTCTCCTATTCTCTGATGCACAATTTGTTCAAGGAACAAAAGCTTTGGTAAACAATAAAACATGGCAATTTACGAAAGATGAAATCCTTGCAGCGATAGAAGCAATATCCGAGAATACCGTATGGGACAATTTAATTGGAAAAGATGCCGTCCCTCTTTTGCGTTCCGACTTTGCTAAAGTCAAATCTTTTCGCAATGACATCATGCACGCACACAGCATGGAGACAGCAAAGTACAACGAGGCAGCAAAGTTAATCAAGGAAATAAATAAGCAGCTTGATGCCGAGATTGGAAATATTATTGGTACCAAAGAAACAGTTCAAGGTGACAGCGCACAGGACTTCAATGCAGCCCTCGGAGATGCCATAAGAAATATGGATGAAGCACAGAGTATAAAAAACTGGCAAGAACAGCTAATTGCCTTGCAGTCTTCTATTCCCACTATCAAGAGCGAAAATTTGACCGCAGCTCTGACCGCATATACTAAGATTATAGATTCACCCGGATTTAAGGCGGCTCAACAACTGGTTTCATCCCCGCAATGGGATTCAATTCAACGGAGTCTTAAAGGTATCTCAAAAATACAGACTGATATTTCACCCGCACTCATTGAATTACAAAAAGTTGCGTCTTCAATTCATCAAGCAGTTCCACCAGAACTACTTGCACTACAACAATCTCTTCAAGCATTCAAACCAGATCCTGCACTATTGGAGCTGTTGCAAAAATTGAACAGATGGCAGGATAGACTCTCTGATGGACAAGATAAAACTTGACCGCTACGCTTATTTTGGAGAACACTGTGTTCCATACTTGACTCGAGACTTGGAGATGCGAATCAAAAACGATTACGGAACGAAGGAATATAAACCACCCCCTGCAACAGCTTGGAGAGAGAAAATATGGATATTCATGAAGAGTATGTTAGGAAAATACTTTCTAATAATTCTGCTGACGGTACATTAAAAAGCAGAGAAAGCAATACTGTCGAGTTCAAAGAAGCGTTCAATAAAAACAGCACCGCAAAATACGGCAAAACAATGGCTGCATATTCCAATAATCGTGGTGGTTACATTATTTTCGGTGTAAAAGACAAGCCAAGAAAGATTATTGGATTGAAGAATGATAATTTCGAAAACATGAGTCAAGAGCAGTTTTCAGACGCAATCAATTCCTTGTTTGCACCGGCAATGGAATGGAGTTGTGGAACCCTCACGATTGATTTGCCATCGTCTGATCCTTCAGGTTCTCACAGAACACTGAAAATTGGATGGATATATACAGAGGAAGCCGAGTATAAGCCTATTATCGCCCAAAAAGCAAATGATGGTGAAAAGATAAATAGTGGAGATATTTTCTATCGGTATCGTGCGCGGAGCGAAAAAATAAAGTTTGCTGAGATGAGTCGAATTATTGAGGAAAGGACCGCAAAAGAGCGAGAAGGCTTACTGAAACTCTTTGAAGTCATTCGCAAAAGTGAAACCGCAAATCTCGGAATTGTCAACTACTCTAACGGGAAAATTACAACCCCGTATGGTGTAGATGTTGCATTTGACAGGAAGTTAGTAACACAAGTTTTGAAAAAGGCGAAATTCATCAAGGAAGGTAGCTTTAATGAAACTGATGGCATCCCTGTGATTAAGGTTACAGGCAATATTGATTTAGCAGAAGAAGTACCTGTTCCAGAAGGCAATCCGGATGAAACTCACCCTTATATTCAGAAGCAATTAGCAGAAATGCTGGCTATTTCAACACAGGATTTGTATGCACTAATCTGGTACTTCAAAATGAAAGAATCAAAAAAGTACCATTTGGAAATTACAACTTCCTCAACCAGCAAGACACATAAGTTTTCTGATTTTGCACTACAATTCTTGAGAGAAAAAATCAAGGAATTTGATGATAAACCAGAAGAACTTGAACATATACGGCAGGCATATAAAAACAGAAACAAAGCAGGAGGAAACTCATAATGGACAAGATGAAGTTTGAAACACCCGATCTTACATCGGAAAACATAGCCAAGATTGCAGCCCTGTTCCCGAACTGCGTCACCGAGGCTTCGGACGGACACGGCGGGATCAAGCGGGCAATCAACTTTGAGCTGCTGAAGCAGATGCTCTCGCCGGACGTGGTGGATGGCGATGAGCGGTATGAGTTTACATGGGTGGGCAAGAAGGCGGCGATTGTGGAAGCCAACAAGCCCATTCGCAAGACACTGCGCCCCTGTGTGGAGGAAAGCAAGAACTGGGACACCACCGAAAATCTCTACATCGAGG
>JAQXRN010000028.1 GCA_029218545.1 Bacillota bacterium
ATGGCAGTTTTGTCTGAGGCAAAAATTAATATAGATGATACACCAGGTATAAAAATATCTGAGTTAAGGTCAAAATGTAGAAAATTGAAAATAGAAAAAGGACTAGATTTAGTATTGATAGATTACCTACAACTTATGGAGGGTGAAGGCAAAAATGAAAGTAGACAACAAGAAATAGCCAAGATATCTAGGTCACTTAAAATATTAGCGAAGGAATTGAATTGTCCAGTCGTTGCATTATCACAATTATCTAGAGCTCCAGAGCAAAGAGCAGATCACAGACCGATGCTTTCTGACTTAAGAGAATCAGGTTCTATAGAACAGGATGCCGATATAGTAATCTTTCTTTACAGAGATGACTACTATAACGAAAATTCTGAAAAGCCGGGCGTTTGTGAAGTCCATTTGGCAAAACATAGAAGCGGTTCAACAGACAGAGTTGAATTAACATGGGTTGGCCGATACACTAAATTCAGTGATAAGGCTTTATAAATGATGATTTTAGCAGGAGGTAATGTAGATGATTACAAAGGAAATGAGAATATCGGAAGTGCTGGAATTAGATGATAAGTATGAAGAAATCTTTCAAAACCACCTATTATCCTGCGCAGGTTGTCCCGGTGCCGAAATGGAAACAATAGAACAGGCAGCAAAAGGTCATGGTGTTGATTTAGAAAAATTACTTAAAGATTTAAATGGAGCAAAATAGATTATGGGTTTTTCAATAGAAAAAATAAGCGATTTTTATCTATTAACAACCGATGTTGAAAACATTTTTATTAACGAGTATATGCCACAAGCCCCCGGCAATTATGTAAAGGTATATCTTTATGGTTTACTGTACAGTCAGAATCAATCCAATATGTCCTATGAAAAAATGAGCCATCAGCTTGGAATGACAGAAAAAGAGATGGAAGAAGCCTGGGATTATTGGGAACGGATGGGCGTAATAAGAAAAAAACAGCTTGGAATAAACAAATATGATATTGAATTCAAACAGCTGAGATCTTTAATGTACGGCATAGGTTCATTACCGGCTTCGGCAGATGAGAATGCAGGTTCATATGATAAAATCATAACTTCAGGAGAAGAAAAAACACCTCTTGTAAATGAGGAACTAAAGCTTCTCCTTGAGACAATTGAGCATTTATTGGGTAAACCATTGTCTCCACATGAAGCAAAAGAAATATATTCGTGGACAAAAGATTTAAAAGCAACTAAAGATGTAATCTTAGGGGCTGTTGAGTATTGTGCTGAAAAAAACAAAAAAGGTATTAACTATATCGCAAAGGTTGTAAGACAGTGGACAGAAAATGGATTTTTAACTGAAGAAGATGTTAAAATACACTTGATTGAACTTGAACAGCGCTTTGGTACATACAAGAAAGTTCTTCAGACTCTTGGCCTCAACAGAGGTGCAACAGAAGCAGAGCGCCAGATGATAGACAGCTGGTTTGATAAGCTGGGCTTTAATATGGAAAGAGTAATGGATGCATGTACAAAGGGATCCTTTATTTCCAGCCCAAACGTAAAATATGTTAATAAAGTTTTAGAGAACTGGTACGAAGAAGCAAAGATTGACGGAAGAAATGTTAATAATAAGAATATAGTCAGCAAAGCTGATTTAAATAAATACTATGATTATTTAAGAAAAAAAGCCGAAACAGAAGCAGAAACTCGCAAGGTTGAGGTGTATACAAAACTCCCTGAAATAAAGGAAATTGACGAGGAACTGATTTCTCTTGGAATGAAGTTATCCAGATGCCTTCTTGGAGGTAAAGAAAAAGAAGTGTCGGACATTAAAAAGAGAATTGCTTTCCTTGAAGAGGAGAGAGCTTTCGTAATGACTGAAAACAATTACAGGGAAGACTACACAGATGTAAAGTATCTTTGCGAAAAATGTAATGATACAGGAGTGACAGAAGAAGGAAGCCGTTGTTCTTGTACAAAAGAAAGAATGGGAGAAGCAGAAGTATGGCAAAATTCAAATTTATAAAAAAAATGAAGGAGAAGGATATTTCGAAGCAGGATGTTTCAAAGGGCATTTGGAGCATTGCTGCAGGCTTTATCGAATTTCTTGACGATGGATTTGGAGAAATCGAAGAAATTTCAAAAGCGGGATGCCAAGCAGGCATCTTCGTGGGGGCAAAAATAATAGATATTCTTGACGCCATAGGAGCTGTCGGCGATTGGTTCTTTGCAAAAACTGCAGTAACAGTTGGCAGAAGATGGCATGATGTGCAGGTTAATATCAATACGCATAAAAAAGTTATTTTAAAGAATATCGCAATTATGGGTGTGGGGTCCTTATTTCTTGTAGGCGTTTTCTCATGGGCGACAGATTATGAATATTCATATCGTGGACGTGCTCTTGGAATCGTGGAAGAGCAGAGGGATGTAATTGAAATTCTCAAAATGACCAGTGAAGAATTGTCAAAGGAATATGGCACAAACATTGTTTTAGATGCTAAAACAGATATCACCTTCAGACCGGTTTCCTCCTATGGAAAAGAGATAGATACGCAGGACAAGGTTCTGCAGAAGCTTACTTACATGGGTGAACTTAATGCTCAGGCATGTGCAATTAAGGCGGACGGTAAGATACTGGTGGTTGTGGAAAGTGAGAAAATAGCTGAACAAGTTCTTCAGGATATTAAAGATATTTTTATTACAGACTCAGACAGTGTTGAGTACGAATATATCGGATTTGCTGAAAAGATAGAATTAGAAGGATATAGTACAACATTAAAGAATATTTCCAGCAGAAATGCAGCTGTTGAGAAGCTTAGAAGCGGTGGTCAGCAGGCTACAGATTATATTGTAGAGAAGGGTGACACAGTATATGGAATCTGCCAGAAACTGGGAGTTTCAGTAAGTGAACTTGAAGCTTTGAATCCTGGGCTTAATCTGACACTTATTCACATTGGTGATGCAATCAAAGTTCAAAGAGAAATTCCGCTTATTACACTTGAAACCGTCGAAGTGGCGACATATGCAGAATCTATTCCATATGAAACAGTTTACCAGAATTCAAGTTATTATTATGAAGGTGAGCAGGCAGTAAGCAGAAACGGTTCAAATGGTAAAGCCAGTGTTACCGCGAGACTTACAAAACGAAATGGTGAAGTCGTAGATAGAGAAGAAATAAGCAGAGAAGTAATAGTTCAGCCTGTAGATAAGATTGTTCTTAAGGGTACTAAGCAGGCACCACCGAAGAAGGGAACCGGAAGCTTCATCAGACCTGTAAATGTTGGAATCTACTCCGGATATGGCTGGAGATGGGGTAGAATGCATGATGGCATAGACCTTGCGGCACCTACAGGAACGCCAATCAAAGCATCTGATGGTGGTACAGTAGTTCATTCCGGCTGGTATTACGGATATGGATATACTATTATTATTGACCACGGAGGCGGCGTAAAGACCTTGTATGGTCATAATAGTGCAAACTATGTATCTGTAGGAGAAAAGGTATTCCAGGGACAGGTAATTGCTGCAGTAGGAAACACTGGTAACAGTACAGGTCCGCATTGCCACTTTGAAATTTTTATTAATGGCAGAAACGTAAATCCAGCCCTTTACGTATAAGGAATATGGAGGGGTCAGTTCTTAATTGACCCCTTTTTTCATATAATCAATAAGACTTCTAAAATGGGAGAGATTATATGGAAAATCATGTTGTAACCCTTGAAAACAGAGAAAGAATTACTATTAACCAGGTTCTCGATGTTGATGCCTTTGATGAGCAGAATTTATGGGCAAACATAAAGGAAGGAACAATAGTAATAAGTGGAGAAAACCTCAATATAGAAAAACTGGATTTGAAGGAAGGTACCTTGGTAGTATCAGGAACTGTTTATGCATTTTCATATGGTGAAAAAAAGATAAGAGAAAAAAAGAAGTTCAGACAGTTTTTTAAAAAGCTATGAGTGAGTTAATAAGGAATCAGCTTCAGTGTATATTCTTTATGACTTGCTGTGGTATAACGGTTGGGATAATAACAGAGTTATTCCAAATGCTGATAGGAAAAATAAACAAAAGAAAAATATCAGCAATTATTATTAGAATAATGCAATGTGGCATAACAGCATATATTATTGGAGAATTTCTGCTCTATGCTGATAATGGCAAAATAAGCATGCTATCAGCGATGAGCATACTTGCAGGGGTTTTGTTGTGGCTTAAATTCTTTTATGGTATAATTGCGGTGGGTGATGAGAATGGCGAAGAAGGGCAAAAGACTAAGGGAATTTGAAAAGAATAACCGCAAATTCAATGTGTCTGAAGCAAGTGAAAAAAGGGCAAAAAAATATGAAGCAAAAAAAAGCTCTGAAGTCAAAGAAAATAAGAAAAAGAAAAAGACAAAGGTTACAAATGTAAAAAGACTTATTACAAGCGTAATAATGGTTATACTTATTGCGTTTGTTTTGGTGTCTGCAGTAAATATAGCAAGGCTGACAAAACAGAGAGACGAACTAAAGGCATATAATAAAAAGCTGCTTAACCTAAAGGAAGATTTAGTAGCTGAACTGGATCACATCAATTCAGCAGAGTATATTGAACAGCAGGCAAGAAAAGACTTAAAGATGATAAAAGAAAACGAACTGCTATTTGTAGTTGAAGAAGGAAACTAGTGACAATGGACAAGCTAAATATAAAAGAGGCAATCGTTGTTGAAGGTAGAGATGATACAGCTGTTGTAAAGCAAATAACAGATAGCCTGATTATAGAAACTCATGGTTTTGGAATTGCCAAGTCAACATGGGAACTGCTGGAAAAGGCATATAAAGAAAAAGGACTAATAATACTGACAGACCCGGATTTTTCGGGAGAAGAAATAAGAAGGAAGCTTTCATCAAAGTTTCCTGAGAGCAAGCATGTATATATGCCAAGAAAAAAGGCCGTAAAAAATGGCGATATAGGAATTGAAAACTGCACGCCTGAGGATGTAAAAAAAGTCTTGGAAAAGGTGTGCACAATCAAAAAAGATTCAACCTGCACTTTTGAGCTAAAAGATTTGGATAAAGCAGGCCTCATAGGAAGAAACGACTCTAAAGCACTTAGGGAGAAGGTAGGAGAACTTTTAGGCATAGGCTATGGAAACGGAAATGCAATGCTAAAAAAACTCAATACTTTTGGAATAACAAGAGAGGATTTTGAGGCTGCTGTAGCAAAAGCAAAAGAAAGATAGGAATAGAAAATGAAATTATACGAACCATCTACCATTAAAAAAATCAGAGAAGAATACGGCTTCAAGTTTTCGAAAAGCCTTGGGCAAAATTTTCTGACTGATAAGAATATAATAGATGAAATAGTTTATGGAGCAGGGATCGGTCAAGAAGATACTGTTCTTGAAATTGGACCGGGTATCGGCGTAATAACCTATGAAGCTGCCAAACTGGCTAAAAAAGTAATCGCAGTAGAGATAGACAAAAGTCTGCTGCCAATACTTGCAGAAACTTTATCGGAATATGACAACGTCAAGGTTATTAACGAAGATATTTTAAAGCTGGATATAAATAAACTTATAGAAGATGAAGGTATGAAAAATGTAAAGATAATGGGAAATCTTCCCTATTACATTACGACACCAATCATCATGAAGATTCTTGAGGAAGGGGTTAAGGCATCAAGCATCACAATAATGATGCAAAAGGAAGTGGCTGACAGAATAAAAGCAGGACCGGGAACAAAGGCATATGGGGCGTTATCTGTAGCTGTGCAATACTATTGCACTGTGGACAAGGTGGCAAGTGTTCCAAGGTCAGTGTTTGTTCCGCAACCAAATGTGGATTCGATAGTCCTCAGACTGAATATTCGCAGCGAAAAGGCTGTAAAGCTGGATAACGAGAAACTGTTTTTTGACTGTGTGAAGGCAGGCTTTGGTCAGAGGAGAAAGACACTTCTAAATTCATTACAAAAAGTTAACGGGGTAGATAAAAATATAGTAATGCAAAGCTTGGCTTCAGCAGGAATTGATGAATCAAGAAGAGCTGAAACCTTGACCATTGAGGAATTTGCTTTGATTGCTAATGAGGTAAACAAGAGACTATGAATAACGAAAAGAAAGAAATAAAGTTTGACAAATTTGAAAAGCTTGATAGAAAAGTTGAGCAGAAAATAAATGAAGTAGAAAACATGAGCAACAAGCAGCTTGTGAATAAAGCGTTGCATACAAGCTTTGCAGGAGCTGCCATATGGGCTGTTGTGCTGAACATTTTCATGGAAACCTTGGGAAGATTTTCCACAACATCCATATTTGGGGGAATTCAGTTTATATTCGATAACCCATTGGTTTTCCTTTATAATACGCTGATAATCTTTGCAACGCTGGTTATCGCTTCCTTGTTTAAGCGCAGATTATTTGTTTTTACAATTGTATCAATATTCTGGATGGCAATAGGTATAGCAAATGGTGTTATCCTTACTCAAAGAATGACTCCATTTACGGTTAAAGACCTTAGCGTTCTGGATGACGGATTAACGATTGTGACAAACTATATGAAGACATGGCAGATTGCCTTGATTGCAGCGGGTATTATAATTGCTATCGGTCTTTTGGTGCTTCTGTTTATTAAGGGTCCAAAGAAGGAAGATGGTGTAAAATGGAAGAGAAACCTAGTTGGTGTAGTCCTTGTAATTGCATCCACTTTCGGAGCAACATCATTTATGATAAACAGTGGCAGAGTTGAAACCTTCTTTGGTAACTTAGCCTATGCATATAGGGATTACGGCGTAGCATATTGCTTTGTTAATACATGGCTAAACACAGGAATAAGCAAACCTGATGGCTACAGTGAAGAATATATGCTGAACATTTTCAGCAAGGAAGAACTTGGAGATGATAATAAACTTCTTCTTGAAGAAAAGGATGTAGACGAAAAATATCCAAATATCATCTTTCTGCAGCTTGAATCCTTTATTGATCCTGCAACGATTACTTCTATAGATGTGTCAGGTGATGTGTGTCCAAATTTCAGAAAGCTTGTAAACAATTATCCGTCAGGAGAGCTTACAGTTCCAGCATGTGGAGCAGGCACAGCAAACGTTGAGTTTGAAGTAATGACAGGTCTAAGTGTTAAATTCTTCGGACCTGGAGAGTACCCATATAAGTCAGTTCTCAAGGAAAAGAGCACAGAAACTCTGGCATATGACCTTAAGAGCCTTGGATATTCCGCTCATGCAATTCATAACCACAGAGGGGTATTCTACAACAGAAACATTGTATTCCAGAATATGGGAATGGATACCTTCACAAGTATCGAGTATATGAACGATGTTGAAAAGACTCCAAAGAACTGGGCAAAGGATGACCTTTTGGTGGAATGTATTACAGATGCTCTCGACTCAACAGAGACAAGAGACATGATTTATACTATTTCTGTACAGGGACACGGTAAATATCCGGGAGAACAGGTTCTTGAAAATCCAAAATTCCAGGTTACAAATGCGCCATCAGAGGAACTAAAATGGAAATTTGAATACTATGTAAATCAGATTGGCGAAATGGATGATTTTGTAGGAAGACTTGTTGAAACCCTTGAAAAATACAAGGAACCAACAGTTCTGGTAATGTATGGAGACCATATTCCGGCCATCGATTTGACAGAAGGCTCACTTACAAACAATAACCTTTATGGAACAGAATATGTTATCTGGAATAACTTTGGCATGACTGGTGACGATGAAGACTTATATACCTATCAGCTTGCATCTCACGTTATGGACATGCTGGATATGCAGGTAGGAACAGTGTTTACTTATCAGCAGAAGCACAAGAACAGCGAAACATATCTATCGGACTTGAAGGCTATCGGATATGATATGCTTTACGGTAAGTACTATATGTATGGCGGAACAAATCCTTTCGAACCATCAGATATGAAGATGGGTGTAAAGAAGATAAAGATTGATGAGGTAGTCAAGGTAGGAAGCAAGTACTACATTAAGGGTGAAAACTTTAATGAATACAGTAAAGTTACCCTTAAGGGAAAGACATTAAAAACAATTTATCTCGGAACCAATATTCTTGGATTATTAGAGGAAGTTGACCCTGAAGATGTGTCAGATATGAAGGTAAGTCAGGTAGAATCCAAGACAAACGAAATAATGAGTACTACAGAATAGGAGCTTATTATGAAAACCATAAATACAGAGAGACTGGTCTTAACTCCATGGCAGGTAACAAGAGAAGATGCTGAAGGTCTATATGCCTATGCAAAGCATGAAGAGGTGGGACCAAATGCTGGATGGAAACCACATGAAAGTGTTGAGGAATCGCTGGAAATAATAAGAGATTTATTTGCACCAAGCATTTCCTGGGCAATCAGAGAAAAGGACACCAACAGAATAATCGGTCACATCAGCCTTGACCACGATAAGAGGAGAGAAGACGTCAAGAGCCTGGAGCTTGGATATAATCTTGCGAGAGATTGCTGGGGAAAGGGTTACATGACCGAGGCCGCCAAAGCAGTAATGGAGTACGCTTTTAAGGAAATGGAACTTGTTATTATGGCAGTGGTGACAGGACCGGATAACAAAAGAAGCCAACGGGTAATAGAAAAATGTGGTTTCAAGTACGAAGGAAGACAGAGAAAGGCTTACCATATTTGGGATGGCAGCGAAGAGGGCTTCGATAGAGATAATCTGGTGTACTCAATCTTAAAAGAAGAATGGGAAGACCTAAGCAGTAACAAAAAATAGTTTTCAGACATAAGATATAGAGGACGATTAAGTCCTCTATTTTTTTTAAGGGGAACGGCTATGATATATCTTGATAATGGAGCAACCTCTTTTCCAAAGCCAAAGACAATGATTTTCGCAATGGAACAATGCATAAGCAATTATTGTGGGAACCCGGGACGATCTGGGCACACAATGAGTATGAAGACTGCTGAAGGTGTATATAACGCGCGAAAGTCAGCAGCAAGACTCTTCAAGGTGAAAGATTCCAGCAGAATAATATTCACGAAAAATACTACTGAAAGCTTAAACATAGGAATCAGAGGTGTTTTAAGACCGGGGGATCATGTTGTAACTACGGCAATGGAGCATAATTCCGTTCTTCGACCTCTTAAGGAACTGGAACGCTTCGGTGTGACCTGTAGCATAGTAACTGCCGATGAAAAAGGGCGCATCTGCAAACAGAACATTGAAAAGAGCATCAAAAGTAATACAAAAATGATAGCAATGACAGCAGCATCAAATGTAACCGGAACAAAAATGCCCATAAATGAAGTAGGGGAACTTGCCAGAACAAGAGATCTGCTATTTTTGCTGGATGGAGCACAGGGCGCAGGAACTATAGATATAGATGTGGATGAAATGGGAATAGATATGCTGGCCGTACCTGGCCATAAAGGTCTTCTGGGTCCCTTGGGAACGGGAATCCTATATGTAAGACCGGGGGTAGAGATAGAACCACTGATTGCAGGAGGCACAGGGACATCATCTAAAACAATTGCTCAACCAAGAATTTTTCCTGAAGGATTTGAAGCGGGTACTGTTAATGCACCTGCCATTATCGGACTAAAAGAAAGCATAGACTATGTATCCAAAATAGGTCCTTCTGTCATAGGAGGATATGAGGAAGAACTGGTAGAATATCTAGATGAAAAACTTCTAAACATGGACTTTATTGAACTTTATGGGCCAAGACCGAAGGAAAAGACAGGGATATCCCTTATAAACATGAAAGGACTTGATTCACAGGAACTCACAACAATCTTAAACGATGAATATGGAATCGCAGTCAGGGGCGGTTTTCACTGCGCAGGCCTTGCACATAAACAGATAGGCACCTGGCAGAGAGGCGGAGTAAGAATAAGTGTTGGACCTTTTAATACAAAAAAAGAGCTCCAGATTTTGACTGAAGCTCTTTGGAAAATAAACAAAACTCATCAATAATGGTTTACCAATATCCTAAAACATGCTGCATCATCAGACTGACAAAGGCGATTGCAACCCAACAGCAGAAGCCCATTATTATAGGCTTGCCACCTTTTTTAATTAAGGAAACAATATTTGTATTAAGTCCGATAGCGCACATAGCCATAGCGATAAAGAATTTGGCAAGCCATTTTGCCCATTTAACAAATGTGCCACTATAAAAGGCAGTAAATCCTGAAGCAGGCATGATAGCAACAATTGTAGTAATCAGAGATGCTCCTATGAAATAAAGAATAAACCATGGGAAAATCTTTGAAAAAGCAACCTTTGTAGCACTGCCGCCTGTTTTCTTGGCCTTGCTGGTTCTGTAGAAAGCAAGGACAAGGGTTATTGGGATGATAGCAAGTGTACGGGTGAGTTTTACGGTAGTAGCCTGTGCTAATACCATGCCGTTAGTGCCTTTCATGCTATCCCATGCAGAAGCTGCAGCTGTAACGGATGAGGTATCGTTGATGGCAGTACCTGCAAATAATGCAAAACCTTCATCGGAGAGGCCAATGGCATTACCCAGTGTTGGGAAAATAAGCGCTGCAATTACATTAAATAGAAAAATAACGGAAATTGAGCGGGCAATATCTTCATCTGATGCATCAATAACAGGAGCAGTTGCTGCAACAGCAGAGCCTCCACATATTGAAGAGCCTACGCCTACTAAAATTGAAACATTCTTGTCCATCTTCATCATTTTGCATAAGATGAAGGATACGATAAGGGATGTTGCAATGGTAGAGATGATGATAGGAAGGCTTTGACCACCAACTGACACAACGGTTTTAATATTAAGTGAAAAGCCTAAAATGATAACTGCGTATTGCAGTATTTTTTTTGAAGTAAAGGTAATACCCGTCTTCATTGTTTCAGATACTGCGAAATCAGGTAAAAGTGCAGTAATGATCATTCCAAAAATTATTGCGAACACAGGAGCACCAATTATTTCAAGTGAAAAAGACCCAACGTTCAGACCTGAAAGAAAAGTTGAAATGCCTGCAACTACGATGGCGATAGCTATTCCGGGGCCTTTGCTTTTAATAAAGTCCATATTCTTCCTCCTCAAAAAAATTACAAACCATTATAACACAAAAACTGATAAATGTTGATGTATTTTTCTACTAATGATAAAATATTGCACTAATGATGAGATTATTTAAGCAGGTCAAAGAAAAGGTATTATAGGTAATGAAAAATTTATTTATATTGTTTCCAATTTTATCAGGATGTATGTTTGGAGCATCAGGAATATTTGTAAGAACCTTCGGTTCCTTTGGAATGGATAACATTACAATTACTTTTGCAAGAGCAATTTTTGCAACGGCAATTATGTTC
>JAQXRN010000029.1 GCA_029218545.1 Bacillota bacterium
GGAACTACGTGTGGCTTTTTATGTAAAGGTTATTGGTTATAGTTTGTAGTTACGATACTTAAATATGTTTACTTGAGGAGACAATATGATGGCAAAAAGAATTACTTATCCAAACATAGACATGCAACGAACCGGAAGAAAACTAAAACATATGATTGAATCTGCAGGCTACACAGAAAAGATTTATAGCATATTACAAGAAAATAAATGGTTCAGTGGCATAGATAGCTTTGGACTAACAGTCCAATGAAAATACCATTGACAAATGATATCCTCTTATTATAGAGCTCAAATCTGCTTTGGCAGATTGCAAGGGACTACGATAGGAGGATTTTTTTATGCAAAGAAAAGTAAATGTGGTAGAAGATTTGGATGGAAATAAGATTGTTTTTATTCATGACATTATTTTTAAGGGAAAACGCTCTATAGAGTGGACAGAAGTGGAAGAATATTTGAAGCGGTTTGTTGGAGAAGAGCATATTATTGAGGGCACCGGAGATTTGGTTTATATTGGACAGGACCTTCCGGATGAATATACGCACTCTAATTATACGATGCTTCTTAGAGGAGCAAATGCAAAAGCAAAAGCTAATGCAGCACAAGGAATTCCGGAGATGTTGTTGATTGCTAAGGAAAGAGAGTTTGAGGAAAATCGTAAGGATAAACATTCAAAGAATGCAAAGTACGGATGGTATTCGTATGTGACAAGATTTGCGTTGCCGGTATATGGAGAAAATGGAGATATAGAACGCTATAATGTATTTCGTGCGATTATGCTAGTAAGACACGCGGAAGATAACAAATTATATTTATACGATATTATGAAAATAAAAAAAGAAACGAGCAACCTTTTCCAGTCTGAAGACCTTACTCAGTAACAAAACCCATTTCTTTCTTGAGTCCATAATATGAGATTCATAAGAATAAGTCAAGAAGAAAAATGGATAACACCGCATATATCAGGTGTTAGTGGAAAAAGTTTGAGAAGAGGATGGATATGGCACGAAAAACAGTGAGCCTTCAACCTGCATCACGACAAGTGTTGGAGAGAATGGGGAGAAACATAAAGAAAGCAAGACTGCGAAGAAATATTCGAGCAAAATTACTGGCAGAGCAAGCAGGCATTAGTACGGATACACTTTCGGCAATTGAGCGAGGCGTATCTACAGTGTCTATCGGGGCTTATGCAGCTGTGTTGGCAGTGCTTGGATTAGAGAGAGATTTTGAAATGGTAGCAATAGATGAAGATGGGAAGCAAAGATATCAAGAATCAGGCTTGTACCGTAGAAAGCGAGCAACAGGGACTTTTCGAAAAGAGGCGTGTGAAGAGAAAAAGAAATAATTCTCCGTTGTGCACGGAGGGGAGATTTGGCAAAAACTTAGAAAAACGCGGGATGAAGATAATCAATAAAAATTAGTGACATTCTTTTAAACTTATGTGACATTATGAACATAAAAAAAGAAAAGAGCAACCTTTTCCAATCATAAGACCTTACTCAGTCGAAAACCCATTTCTTAAGATTATGGTAGTACAGATAAGGCAAAAATTCAATATATTCGTTAGTTGTTTAAAGTTATTATGGAGGAAAAAATGATTAAAATTTTTGTTAATAAAATCAGATGTAAAAAATGTGGTGATGTAATTGAAAGTAAATCTGTTCATGATTTTAAATTCTGTAAATGTGAATCGGTGGCAGTAGATGGCGGACATGATTATCTTAGACGTCTGGGAAAATTGGAGGATTGGGAAGACTTAAGTGAGTATGAAGTAATAGAAGATGATACAACTTTATGGATAAGGTAAAAATCGAGAGGCACTCAGGCTGTATGGCATGGGTGCTTTTATGCTGGCAAAAAATAGGTTTGAGTGATAGACTATAAACATAGATTTTACACTTATGGAAATTATAGATGTTATTATGTGTTTTATTGAAAGAGATAATCGAAAGGATAGATAGAAAATGATAAATCTTGGCACATTAAAAGAGATAACAGATTTAAGAAGTATATGGCAACATGAGGCGTTAAACTTTACGCCTTGGGTGGCAGAAAATGTTGATTTACTTGCAGATGCTGTGGGACTTGATATTACTGTTGATGAGACTGAATCATACGTTGGAGATTTCAATGTTGATATCTATGCATCTGAAACAGGAACAGACAGAAAAATCATCATCGAAAATCAATTAGAGGATACGGATCATGACCATCTTGGTAAATTAATCACCTATGCATCTGGCAAAGGCGCAGATGTAGTCATTTGGATTGTTAAACATGCACGAGAAGAGCATAGAGCAGCAGTAGAATGGCTTAATAACCACACAGATGATAAGATTGGCTTTTTCTTATGCGAAATAAAGTTGTTCCAAATTGGTGATTCATTAATAGCACCATCATTTAATGTTGTTGAGAGACCAAATGATTGGACAAAGGAAATTAAAAAGACAACAGCCGCAAATCCAACACAGCAACAGAGATTGGAGTATTGGCAGGCTTTTAACGATTATGCTTTTGATAAAAAAGAATTCGCAAAAGAGTTTAACAAGAGAAAGCCTACCACAGACCATTGGATGGATTTCAGTATTGGTTCATCAGCTTGCCATATTTGTGTCACACAAATTCAAAAAAGAAATGCCATAGGAGTTGAGCTATACATAAATGACGATAAAGAACTTTTCAAGAGCCTTCTTTCTAACAAAGATGAGATTGAGTCTGTAATAGGATTTGCTCTTGACTGGAGAGAACTGCCAGAAAGAAAGGCCAGTCGTATTGTTATAGAGAAAGAAGTTAAGCTTGATAATCATGATTTATGGCCACAACAGTTTGAGTATATTATTGATGTATGTATGAAGATGAAAAAAGCATTCAAGAGGCACATTTGATTATAGACATTTTATTGTTTTTAGCAATAAACGGATAGTTCATGGAGTTGATAATATGATTGATGCAAGTAAATCATGTTCTTATGAACAACAGAGTGCAGAAAAATATATTTCTTCAATTGTTGAAAAAAGCTTAGGTAGCTCGCTTGATAGAAAAAAACTGTACCCATAAAAATGGGCTCTGCGCTGGGAATGGAACCATCCTTCGGTAGTTACTGTGCTTTCCGGCATGAATACAATGAAAATGATAGAAGAAAACATTAGGATTGCATATGAAGCAAAACTAAATGAACTGACGCTAAACAATTTTGCAATCTATGGAAAGGTGCTCAAAATTATTCTAGGTAAAGGAACAGTTACATGTACCTGTTGCGGTTACTGCATGCCGTGTCCAAAAGGTGTTGATATTTCTATGTGTTTTACATGCTATATCGACAAAAAATCCGGCATCGAAAGCGGAATAATAGCAGAATGCTTCTATATACAAAGGACACATAATCACCAGGCATCACTTTTTATTGAATGCGGAAAATGCGAGAAACACTGCACGCAGAACATAGCAATAAGAGAGGAACTGAAAAAAGTTAAGAAGGAACTGGAAGAACCAATTTATCGTCCGGCCCGTTATATTGCCCAAAAGATTATGAAAAGAAAGTAAGTTTCTTTCTTCTATTTTAAATTATGCTTAAGAGGAGAAAATAACCATGAAAATTCTAATGTTAAACGGAAGCCCAAGAATAAATGGAAATACTTCAATTGCACTTGATGAAATGAAAAGAGTATTTGAGGCAGAAGGTGCGGAAGTAGAAATAGTCCAGATTGGCAATCAGGCAGTAA
>JAQXRN010000030.1 GCA_029218545.1 Bacillota bacterium
GTAATGGCATTAGCGATGTTTGTAAAGACAGGCGTATATGAGAGTGATCCGACCACTATTCTATCAACATTATGTGGTAAAGGTTTTGCTTTATTTAGCCTCTTAATGGTTGCTTTTGCTAATATTGGAACTCAAGGAACCGGTTCTTATGTAAATTGCATGATAGTTAAGAGTGGCTTGCCTCATTTAAGTTATAAAAAATTAGTATTATTGGCAATGATTTATGTTAGTGCGTTAACAATTTGGGGGGGAGTGGAAGAAAATTTCGGCACTTTTATTTCAATCGCTGCTTTTATGCAGGCTCCTATCATTGGTATGATAGTGGTTGATTATCTATTAATTAGAGATAAAAAGCTTTCTTTAAAATCCGCATATTATCTTGAAGGTCACAGTGCATATGAATATAAAGGTGGATTTAATGTTATAGGTATAGCTTGTGTAATCATTTCTTGTATTACAACAATTTGTTTTGTATACAATCCTTTGACCGGCGAAATACAAAGTGATCTTTTCTTGCTCACCACTGGTAGTGGTTTCGACGCTGTATTTGGTGGATTCCTGTATTGGATGGATAGTTTATTTCCGTGCTTAAAGGAATATATACTTCGGGATAGAAATGGCTTGGAAATAGTATAGTTACATAATAGAGTTTATGGAGATAAGATATTATTATATTATCAGAAAGGAAGATTAAAGAATGTTAAATTTTACGGTTGGCCCAGTACAATCCCCTGATAAGGTTAGAGAAATAGGTGCTCAACAAGTGCCTTACTTTCGAACCCCAGAGTTTTCTAATGTAATGTTAGAAAATGAGGCATTGATGAAGAAGTTTGCTAAGGCTCCGGAAGGTTCGCGAGTGGTATTTATAACTGGCTCTGGTACTGCTTCTATGGAAGCTAGTATTATGAACTCCTTTGATGAGAATGATAGTGTCTTAGTAGTGAATGGTGGTAGCTTTGGTCATCGTTTTGTTCAATTGTGCGAAGTTCATCATATTCCCCATACTGAGATTAAGCTGGATGCAGGTAAATCTCTAAAGAAAGAAATGCTTCAACAATATGACAATGCAGGCTACACTGGTTTTTTGGTTAATGTACATGAAACATCTACTGGTGTGCATTATGATATAGATATGATAAGTGAGTTTTGCAAACGCAATAAGCTATTTCTAGTTGTTGATGCAGTAAGTTCATTCCTAGCAGATGATTTTGATATGTCAGCACTTGATGTTGGGATTATGATCACAGGGGCTCAAAAGGCTTTAGCATGCCCTCCAGGGATATCCGTTATAATATTATCTCCGAAAGGCGTCGAGAGAGCGGAAGAGCATCAATGTAAGTGTATGTACTTTGATTTAAAGGATGCTCTCAAAAATGGAGAACGTGGACAGACTCCATTCACTCCTGCAGTAGGTACTTTGCTTCAAATTAATGCTAGATTGAAGGAGATTGAAGCTGCTGGTGGTGCTGCTAGCGAAACTAAAAAGATTGCTGCTCTGGCAGAAGATTTTAGAAATAAGATTAAAGGGCTGCCCTTTGAAATTGTATCAGAATCTATGTCCAATGCAGTTACACCCTTACATCCATTGACAGCATCAGCAAAGGATATATTTAATATTCTAAAGGATGAGTATGGAATTTGGATTTGTCCTAATGGTGGAGACTTGGCTGACACTGTGTTTAGAGTAGGGCATTTAGGTTATTTGACTAAAGAGGATAACACCACTTTGGTAAATGCGTTTAAGGATTTGCAAAGAAGAGGAATATTGTAATTGTCTGGAGGTACAGCTGTGATTAAAGTAATCACCTATGGAACTTATGACTTACTACATTATGGACATATCAGGCTGCTTGAGCGAGCAAAGGCATTAGGCGATTATTTGATTGTTGCTGTAACTGCTGATGATTTTGATAAGACTAGAGGCAAAATTAATGTGCAGCAACCTTTGATGGAACGAATCGAAGCGGTAAGAGCAACTGGTTTAGCAGATGAGATTATAGTAGAAGAATATGAAGGCCAAAAGATAGATGACATCATCAAGTATGATATAGATATATTCACTGTTGGCTCAGACTGGGTTGGAAAGTTTGATTATCTGAATGAGTACTGTAAGGTTGTTTATTTGGAGCGTACTAAAGGAATATCTAGCTCTGAGATTCGTAGTAAGGATAGGGAAGTCCGTTTAGGGCTTGTTGGTTCAACAGATTATATTGAACGCTTTGAGAGAGAAAGCCATTTTGTTAATGGTGTTAAAGTGGTTGGAATATATACTGATGATGAAGAATTGTTAAATGGACAATTATCTAAATTGGAAATCAAAGTGGAATCTTTTCAAGAACTTTTGCCACATGTGGATTCCGTTTACTTATTCTCAAGTCCGCATAATCATTATTGGCAAATCAAAGAAGCTTTAACGCAGAAAAAGCACGTGCTATGTGAGTCGCCCATAGTATTATCCACAAATGAATATGAG
>JAQXRN010000031.1 GCA_029218545.1 Bacillota bacterium
TCTGCTGTGGATATTCCTTGACTTCAACATTTACGTTATGAGGTTTATAGTCGTCTTCATTGCATAACATCATATATGGATTAGCAACGAAAACCGCAGGCACCTTTTCCCCCTTAAGGGTAGATACGGGACGTCTGATGTACGCAGCAATTAAGTCCAGTTTTCCATCCCCATCCGTATCTACCGGTGTCTCGATATATACTTTTTCAAATATACATTCGATATCATTTTTTATTTTCATTTTATAATCTCTTTTTCACTAAGTTTATTATTTTTCTTCTGCTTTTGCTTTATTCTTCTTTGTCATCTTCATCCAAATTAATGATACAACTGCACCTGCAAGCATCATTACGATTACAAATGTGAAGTATGTCTTGTAACCACCGTATCCAGGGATAGCATCAAGAGTGTAACCTGCAACTAATGAAATGAAGATTTCAGGTAAGTAACCTACTGTTGAGATTAGACCTGCAGCTGTACCTGATAGTTTTTCAGGGATAGCACCTTCGTCCATCATTGACCATGTCATAGCGTAGTTTACATTGTAGAATGTGTATACTACGAAGAACAGGATTACGAAAATTAATACACTTCCGCTGTTCTGTGGAAGAGCAAGCATTGCAATTGTTCCTGCAGCCATAACCAGGAATGAGATAAAGATAATTCTTCCTGCGCCGATTTTATCTGTTATGTAACCACCACCAACAGAACCTAATAAGGATAACCATCTCTTACCGGCAGCTAATGCAGCACCGAATACTACTGATGCACCTAAGATTTCTGTTAAGTATGGTGTGAAGTAGTAAATGGATAATGTCATTACGTAGTTGCATAATGTAGCAAGACCGATAATCCATACAGCTGGCATCTTGATTAATTCGCCAATGCCCTTGAATGAAATCTTGTCGCTTTCTTCCATCTTGCCGTCCTTAACTGTGAACCATGCTAAGATACCCATTACAATAGTTAATACAGAATAGAAAATAATTGCGGCTTTCATACCTGCAACCTGGTCTTCTACTGCGCCTGCTCCAATTTTGAACGCAAATACAGCACCGGAAGCCATTAAAGCAGCACCAATACCACGTCCACCTTCAAAGAAACCGAAGGCCTTACCCTGGTCATCAGCACCTGTTAAAACACGAACTGCCTTAATGCAGCATGGCCAGAATGCGAATAATGATGAGCAACCCCAGAAAGCATATAAGCATATTAATGCTGTATAGCTTAAAGGTAACAGATGAACAAATCCGCCAAGACCTGTACCGATCAGTGATACAGTAAGAATAGTTCTTGTTGAGAATCTGTCACATACGATACCACCGAAAAGGTATGAAATCATACCAAAAACGCCAAGAATGGATCCGAATACACCCATCTGAGCATCTGTTAAGTTGTATACTTGAAGATATGCATCATAGTAGTCATATCTAAAGTATGGGAGACCGTAGATAATCGCACCGGCAAATGCAATAATCATGATACCCCAAAAGTTTCTGGACATTTTTTCGCTAAGTCCAATCTTTCTTAGTAAATTCTGCATAATAATTCCTCCTGTAAATATTAGAACTAGTTATATATATACCTCGGAAATCTTTTTCCGTAAGTAATCCATGTAATAATGTGACGATAAAGGCTCGCCGGTTGCTTTGCGGGTCAGCTCGTCTATATTGTAAATAGCTCCCCACTGATAGACCTTTTCAGTAAGCCATTGATTGATCAAATTGAAGTTTCCAGCCTCAACTAATTCATCAAGTACACCGCATTCTTTTTCTAAAGAGGTTGCCAACTGCGCTGATGTCAGCTCAGAAACTATATATGTTGGAAAATATCCCACATAACCGGCTGCCCAATGAATATCCTGTAAAATACCTTCGTTGGCACTTTCGGGCTCTACACAAAGATACTCCATGGTCTTTTGGCGCCATGCCGCTTCAATGTCTTCAACCTTTAAACTTCCATTGAATATTTCTTTTTCCAATTCATATCTGATTATGATGTGAAGAAGGAAGGTTAACTGATCAGCCTCAAGTCTCACAGAAGAAGGATTGGCTCTGTTAACACTTTTAAATAAGCTTTCCTTGTTCAATGACTTCATTTCAGGTGATAATTCTTTTATTCCATCAAAGAAATAGTTCCAGAAACCTTTACTTCTGCCAATTATGTTTTCGTAAAAACGCCCTATGCATTCCTCTGTTGCTGATGATGGAACATCACATAAGAATGAACCTAGCAGATCTTTACTTATAGATTGCTGGTAAATTCCCTTACCTCCTGAGTGCAAAGCGTTGAACAAGCCCGCTCTAAAATCAGATTCTTTGTAAGTATTAACGATTCTCACATCGTCAGGAGATATAGCAAGAGGCATTGGATGAGCACCGATGTCAATTCTACCTGCATCAAAATCAAAACCTATTTTACTTAGAACTAATTTCCAAAGCTTTTCCTGATTATCCTTTGACATCATGTAATGCTCATTTGAAGCTTTTCCATCAAAAACCATATCTTTTTCTCTGGTATAGGCAAGCAGTTCAATGAGGAATGGCTTCAGCTCACATATCAGTGCATCGACTTTTTCAACTGTGAGACCCTCCTCATAATATCCTAGCATGGCATCATAGGGAACATTTTCATAGCCCCAGTATTCTGCAAAACGTCTGAAAGTGCTAAACACTTCTTCTGTATAAGGTTTCAATAAATCGAAATTATTCTCATCTCTGGCCTGCTGCCAAATCTGTTCAGAACGAGCAATTAATTCGATATATCGCTGATATTCCTCTTCGGGCACTTTGTTGATAAATCCGGAACTTCTCACTATGCGCTTAAGCATGGCATTTGTAACAAGATCATTTTTCTTATTATCAAGAAAATAGTCCATATATTCTCGAAATTCAGGGCTTGCAAGTAGCCTATATTGTTCGTCTGCAAAGAAAGACATCATTTGTGAACGATATTCAATGCCGGATTTAGGCATATATGTAAGCTTGTCCCAGTACATAAAAGAATTTACTGTACTTTTAAGATATTCAATTTTTTTAATCAGTTGGCGAAATCGTGCCAGCTTCTTATCATAAACACTTATTCTGCTCATAATTTATACCTTTATTTCAGAATGAATTGAGTAAAGAAAGGATGCAGGCTGTTTCCTACATTTGACATATTCTCATCTAAATCATGCTTTGGCGGAGCATATGTTTTTAGTGTTCCCTCCTCAAGCTTTTTTCGGATAGAAACGATTTCTTCATCTTCAATCTGTGCAAGGCATGCGAGAAGTATCTTAGCTTCTCTTTTCATTCGCTGAATGTTAAACTTGTGAGTTCTTACAGTAGCAACAGAAATATCAAGTTCTTCTGCTAATTCCTTATTATCTTTTTCAGCATGCATTCCGCATAGAATTTCTCTCTGCATTTCAGAAAAGCCATTTATCTGCTTGTCCAATGACATGAGTCCGTTAAACACCCCGCCATGTTCGTCGATAATATGCTCCATAACAGCTCTTTTTCCTGTAACATACCTTCCTCTCGACTGGTACATCATTTCCTTTTCGAAAGACTCTCCGCAGAAAATACATACATATCTTTCACCATTGTCCAATGTGGTGTAACCTTCTATAAGTTCAGATAGTGTCAGTTCCTTAATTTCCATTTCAACCCCTATTTATATAAACATTTTGCACTTTTGTTTATTTATAGCCAAATATTATCACAATATATTTAACACATCAAGCTTTTTGTGAATATTTTGTCGTTTTTTAACAAAATTGTTTTTCCTGGCAATCTCTGCAATAAAAAAAGACTTACCTGAAAGCCACAATACTCTCAGGTAAGTTTTTAGAAACAGCTTTACATGGGATTAAAACAGATGACTGAATTTATTACAATTCCTTCTCCCATTACATTGTAGGTAATGTCCTCTGTGGATACAATGGACAGTTGATCTCCGTGATATAAAG
>JAQXRN010000032.1 GCA_029218545.1 Bacillota bacterium
GGTTCCGGGAATTGCCGAATACATGAGAGCAAAATCCTTTGAAATCACCCCTAAGGCAATGCTTTCGCGAGGTGTTGCCGTAATCCGCGGAAGTTCGCTGATAATAAACCTTCCGGGAAGCCCTAAAGCTGTAAGGGAAAATCTAGATTTTATTATGCCGGCCTTGGGTCACGGTCTCGACATAATGTTGGGAATTGACGGCGAATGCGGATCTGTTTGATAATTGAGACAGGGAGAAAGACTTATGAAGCTGGAAAAACGCTACGACAGAAATAAAATATTTTCTCGCACCCAGCAGGAGGAGCTTTCCGAGAAGAAAGCCGCGGTAATCGGCTGCGGCGGTCTGGGCGGCTATGCTGCGGAGCTTCTTGCCAGAGCCGGAGTGGGGTATATTGTAGTATGCGACGGAGATGTGTTTGACGAAACCAATCTCAACAGGCAGCTTTTGTGTACCGAGGCTATGCTGGGAAAGAATAAGGCTGAGGCAGCGGCAGAACGGATAAAAGAAGTAAATTCCGAGGTTGAGGCTGAAGCGGTGTGCTGCAATCTTACTGCAGAAAACGCAGGCGAAATACTGGCAGGCTGTGAGGTGGTTATAGATGCCCTTGACAGCGTGAAGGGAAAGCTTATGCTTCAGAAAGTATGCAGGCAGCAGGAAATATCCATGATACACGGTGCCATAAGCGGGTGGTTCGGGCAGGTTACCACAATTTTTCCGGGAAACGATACCCTTAGCCTTGTTTACGGAGAAGGAGCGGAGGTTTCACAGGAATACGGTAATCCTTCCTTTACTCCGGCAATGACAGCGTCGGTTCAGGTCAGTGAGGCTCTCAAGGTAATGCTGGGAATGGATGCTCTGCTGATGAGAAAGCTGCTTTTCATAGATCTGCTGACAAACGATTTTCAGATTGTGGAGGTATAAAGATGGGCGCAGGATATGAGGTATCGTTTATAGATAAGGCTGTTGAAGGCTGGCTCAGGAATGAAGCCCCTGACGACGGGCTCTGCCTTAAAAGATTCAGGGCGGATTTTACCGTAGATAATCTTCGGTCTTTCGAAGAAGGGGAAACGGTTGCTATATATGGAGAACGCTATATAATTATCAAGAAGGGCAAGAGGTGTTTTGATGAATGTAATTTGCTTAAAAGGACGGGTCAGCCCTGTCCTTTGGCATCAGGCGTTGCATTCGGAAAAAAGGAGAGATGGATATGAAATCGACAGTACTTGTTGACAATATTAAAGGCTGCGGTCTTAACGGTGAGTGGGGACTGTGCGTATACATAGAGTATGAAGATAAAGTTGTGCTTCTGGATACGGGTGCATCAGATCTTTTTGTAAAAAATGCTGAGCAGCTGGGCCTCGACCTGAAAAAAGTGGACTTCGGAGTTCTTTCTCACGCACATTTTGACCATGCAGACGGCATGAAGGCTTTCTTTAAAACCAATAAAAAGGCGCCTTTCTTCCTGCAGAAGGCTGCAAAGGAAAACTGCTATGAAAAGTTATGGATTTTCAGCAAATATATAGGCATACCTCGCGGAATACTTGAGGAAAATAAAGACAGAATCAGGTTTGCAGAAGGAAAATATCAGGTGTGCCAAGGGGTATGGCTCCTCTCACATACCACAGAGGGTCTCGAGGCCATAGGAAAGAGAAATCATATGTATCTACGGGGCGATGAAAAAGAAGACGGTCGAAACAGTAAAAAATGGAGTCCTGATGATTTTTCCCACGAGCAGAGTCTTGTGTTTGAAGCAGAGGACGGTCTGGTGATATTCAACAGCTGTTCCCACGGCGGAGCAGACAATATTATCAATGAAGTCAAGGAAGCCTTTCCGGGTGAAAAGATAAAAGCAATTATCGGCGGCTTCCATCTCTATACAAGAAAGGCAGATGAAGTAAGAGAACTGGCCTGCAGTATCAAGGCGACGGGAATACAACAGGTATATACCGGACACTGTACAGGAGGCAGGGCATTTGCTGTCCTGAAAGAGGAGCTGGGTGACATGGTGCACCAGCTCAGTTGCGGACTGGTAGTGGAGTTTTAGGTGAAAGCATAAAAAAAGGGGGCAGACAGCCTCTTTTCCTATGCTGGATGCACGGAGAATGAGGCAAATATATTTTGTACAGCTAACACACAACTCAGGTACTTCTTTTATCGGGTTGCTAAAAAAATATTGACACAGTTTTAACTATTCAAGTATAATAGGAATGAAAAGAAACAATTTGTGACATTTTATTATTATGTGAAGAAGGAGAAAAAGTTATGGAAGAAATGAAGAAAGATGAAATGCAAGAAGTGACAGTTGATAATGTTCAGAATGATGAGCAAAATGAGAACGTCGGAGCTTCAGATAATGGCAAGGGTAAAGCAACGGCCTCAATGGTGCTTGGTATTATATCTGTTGTCTGCTGGTTCTTTGGTTATTCAGCTTTGATTTCAGTCATCCTTGGTATTATCGGTTTGGTTATGGCTAGCGGCGCAAAGAAGTTAGGATTTAATGGAGGCATGAGAACTGCAGGTTTCATTCTGAGCTTGATTGGACTTATTGGCGGTGCAATAATATTTGTGGCATGTGTAGCCTGTGTGGGAGCTCTTGGTTCAGCAGCTCTGTTAGATCCTGAAATATACGAATCTTTGGCATAGTATGATTGACAGTCTGTCTGCGCCCGTAAGGGCGCTTAATCATTTAAAAATGGAAAATAATATCTATGGAATAATGATGGTTGCCGGATTTGTATTATCGATATTATTGCTCATAGTACTATCCGTAAAATATAAAACTGACCTTGACAATAGCGTATATATTTTTGTGTTCGCCTGCATAGGAGCGTTGATAGGCGCAAAACTCCTGTATCTTATTGTATCCTATCCTCAAATAATTGAGGAACTCAAAGAAGGAGAACCTATGGAAAAATACATAGCGGGAGGGATGGTTTTTTATGGAGGTTTAATTGGAGCCTTTGTGATGGCCTTTCATACTGCAAAGGCCTATAATGTAAATATATTTGATTATTCCAAGGTACTTCTTCCATCAGGTGCAGTATTAGGCGCTGCAGGCAGAGTAGGCTGCCATTTGGTGGGATGCTGCTACGGACGTGAGTGGGACTGGGGAATTTCTTATGAACACTCACTTATAGCCCCTAATGATGTTACATTATTTCCTACACAGCTTACAGAAGCTTCTTTTGACATAGGATTAGCCTTTTTAATGATTTATTTGGGTATAAAAAAATATGATGGCAGAAGCATGACAAAAGTGTATCTGTCAACATATGCAATATTTAGATTTTCACTTGAATTTCTTAGGGGGGATGCTGCGAGGGGTGTGTACATTCTAAGTGTGTCCCAGTGGATTTCCATCGTCATCTTGCTTTTTCTTTTTTTTAAAAGAAAAAAGCATAGCTTATAGAAAAAACCTATAATTTGATAAAAACACTTTTTCTCGAGAGCCGGTACCTTTTTTGACAGAGAACAACAAGGGCATTGACCTCCAGCAGATTTTGCCGGAGGTTTTTTAGGTACTCTAAATTATCGTGTGGGTG
>JAQXRN010000033.1 GCA_029218545.1 Bacillota bacterium
AGGAAAGAAGTTGACAGTTATTAAGGATTCCTTTGCCAACGCCCTGGTTCCTCTGCTGGTGGAGGATTATGATGAAATCATTATGGCAGATATGAGATATACATCGGCGAGTATAGACATGCTTACCATGGAATCCGACGAGATATTGTTCCTCTATCAGCTGAGCAACTTTGCAGGAGATACAAATATTGCAAAGCTGACTATATAAGTGGTGAGTTTTGATTTTTAATGGTGCAAAAATATTTGCACCTGTTTGAGATTCATAGTATAATAGATGTGAAGTAGGAATCGATTACAAAGGAGATACTATGGAGGACAGACACTATAAAAGAATACTTGAGGAACTGCTGAATCTGGTTGATGCAGGTGTTCACATTGTTGACAATAAAGGAGTTGGAGTTCTTTATAACGATACAATGGCTAAGCTGGAAGAAATAGATATTGAGGACGTGGTCGGAAAGGAATTCAGCGAGGCTTTTCCCGGAATCACCCTTAAGGACAGTACTATATATCAGGCCTGGAGAGACGGAGTATCAACGATAAATAAAACTCAGACCTATGAGAACCGTTACGGAAAGACTGTTACAACAGTAAACAGTACGGTTCCTGTAAAGGAAAACGGGGTTACTATAGCGGCAATTGAAGTAGCAAAGGACATCACAAATATTAAATCCATGACCGATCAGATTTTGAGTCTGCAGAGCAAGGAAATGGAACCTCATAAAGTTGAACCAAAGATGAAAAAGTATGTTTTCAGCGATCTTATAGGGAAAAGCGCTCTCTTTGAAACTGCCGTGAACAGGGGAAAAACAGCAGCAAAGACCAACGCATCCGTTTTTATATACGGGGAAACAGGAACAGGTAAAGAACTGATGGCCCAGAGTATACATTATGATGGAAACAGGAAAAACAAGCCATTCCTGGCACAGAACTGTGCCGCATTGCCTGAAACCCTTCTTGAAGGTATTCTTTTCGGAACTGCAAAGGGTGGATTTACAGGCGCCATTGACAGAGCGGGACTTTTCGAACAGGCTAACGGGGGAACGCTGCTTCTGGACGAAATAAACTCTATGCCTTATGATCTGCAGAGCAAACTTCTTCGTGTACTTCAGGAAGACTACATAAGAAGAGTCGGCGGAAGCAGGGATATTCCAATCGATGTAAGAATTATTGCAACGGTAAATGAATCGCCTCAGAAACTTATTCAGGAGGGTAAACTTCGTAAGGACCTGTACTATCGATTAAACGTTGTGGGAATTGACATTCCGCCTCTCCGCGACAGAGAGGGCGACATTCCAATGCTTGCGGAAGCGTTACTGGCCAAGCAGTGCAAACGCTTCGGGAAAAATCTGACAAGCATTTCCCCTGAAGCTGTCAGGAGACTTAACGCCTATGATTATCCCGGCAATGTAAGAGAACTTGAGAATATAATAATGCAGTCTGTGGCTATGGCCGAAGATGAAGAGACTGTTCTGGACGAAAAACTTCTGCAGATGCCTATGCGCGAGGTTTCTGAAGAGCGTAATCTTGTGCAGTGGGATCGACAGGCTTCCCTGGATGTTTATCTATCAAAACTTGAAAAAGAAATAATCAGGAAAGTAATACATGAGGAAAAAGGCAACGTTTCAAAGGCTGCAGATGCACTTTCAATTAAGAGACAGACACTTCAGCATAAGTTAAAAAAGTATGGAATAGAGTATTAATGCAAAAAGATTTGCACCTATAGTGCAAATCTTTTTGCATGTGAAGGGGCTTTGATGTTAAGATTTACCATTGCTAATGGCTAAAAAAACAATTTTAAATTAGACAGAAAGGAGAAAACTGTTGAAAATACTCATTTTCGTTTTTTATCAAATATTCTGTATACAAGATTTGCTTTGGCACGGTGCTTGCATTATATAGGGGCAGAGTGCCTGGGGCACGCGAACGACGCAAATTCAGTTCAGATTATTTTTTTAAGGTTTAAAAAGGAGAGAAAAGCAAATGAAAAACGTAAAAGTAATCCTTTGGGGATTAGGCGCTATGGGCGGCGGAATCGGCAAAATGTTAACTAAGAAGCAGGGTGTTGATATCGTTGGTGCTATTGATATCGGTGCAA
>JAQXRN010000034.1 GCA_029218545.1 Bacillota bacterium
GGATCCAACATGCCTACAACCAACGAAGCAATCGCTTACTTACAGGAAAACGGCGTAGTAGTAGGACCTTCCAAGGCTGCTAACGCTGGCGGTGTTGCATGCTCCTGCATCGAAATGGGACAGAACGCAGGCCACACTGTATTCTCACCTGAACAGGTATACGAACAGCTTGAAAACATCATGGTTAACATCCACAAGAACTCTGCAGACGCTGCTCAGAGATACGGCTTAGGTTACAACTTAGTAGCTGGTGCTAACATCGCTGGTTTCGAAAAGGTTGCAGAAGCTATGATGGCTCAGGGTATTGTATAATACATACTAATAAAGCACAATAATTAAGGCTGTCCGATTTGGACAGCCTTTTGTAATGCTCATAAATTAAGGCTGTCCGATTTGGACAGCCTTTTTCAATGCTCATAATACCTATTAAAAACTCTTCTGCACTATGCTCTAACCGTATATTCCAGTCTGATACAATACAAAAACTGTAATCAGCGCACATAAGCTAAGAAGTGTAAGTGATTTTCTACCTCTTCCTGCATTTCTTTCCTCTATGAAAGTTTTGCCAATCAGCACTGCAGATGCCAAAGTCATTGCAGCAGTAACTGCCGCATTTGCAACTTCTGCCAGCTTGAGCATTGGCAGTATTTTTAATATTACCAATACATATATTATTTCGTACACTACTAGCAGTATAACTGAATTTGATCCTTTATCGTTGTTCATTTTTTCTCCTCACATTTTTATTATTCTTCCTACATCCGTCAGATACAGATATGATTCTTTTACCGGTTTGCCGGTTGCTTCCCTCAGAGCCTCGCTATATAGTTCCATCTGAACCTTGTAACGCTGTCTTATTGCCTCATCGTTACCCATAGCTGCATCTCTTATGTTACCCGTCTTGTAATCAAGGAGAACAAGGCAGTCTTCTTCTTCAAAGTAACAGTCTATTATACCTCTGACCATTACCTGATGTCCATCTTTTTCCGTTAACAGGTTAAACCTTTTTTCCTTATGCACATTGGAGCTTCTTGCTATCCTTGCTGCAAGCTCAGATGAAGCAAATTCCTCAAGCCTTGTAAGTTCAATGATTTCAGCCTCTTCTCCGGTAATCATTTCTCTTTGAATCATCTCATCTATCAACTCTTTGATATATGTATAGCCTTCCTCATGAGCTTTCTTAATGTCCATATGCTCAAGAACTGAGTGATATATGGTTCCTCTGCCCATAGACGTAATTCCTGCTTCATCATATGCGAAAGCCGGTGGCATAAGACTCTCAATAGACTTTCTTCCTCCACTGTTAAGCTGGCTTACGGAATACTTGGTTCTTATGGTCAAATCCTCCTTATATGGATACCTGAAAGACATCAACCTTTCTACCTCTTGGGAAATGTCTAAGTTCTTACATCCATCCATAAGATCAAGAATTGCATCAACATTTCTTCTGTTGCCTTTCGATAGGCTAAGCAGCTCATTATCATCTATTTTCTTCAAAGCATGCTCCTCTGCAATGGTTCTTCCGGTCATCTGAAAATATGAACCATCTGATGCAGGTCTTAACTTTACTTCATCCACATCCTCATAAAAGTCGTCAGTCATACCCAGAAGGAAAAGTTTGTCCTTTGCACGGGTCAGGGCTACATATAAGATTCGTTTCTCTTCCTCAACTTCTTCCTGTCTTATTCTATCCTTAATCATATTCTGCAGAAGAGTTATCTTGTAATATCGTCTATCGGGATCGACTATCGGGAATGCAAGCCCCAGGTCTTTGTGAATTAAAGGTGATTTGCCTGCAGTGCTGTAATTTAATCTCCTGCAATATCCGGACAGCAGTACCATAGGAAATTCAAGGCCCTTGGACTTGTGAACCGTCATTATTCTTATGAGATCATCCTTTTCGCCCAAAAGCTTAACCTGCCCCATGGATACCTTATTATCTTTAATCGCCTCAATATATCTAATAAAACCATAGAGAGAACTGTCTTTACCGGACTGATACTTCAGAGCCTTATCTGCTAATGCTCTGAGATTGCCCTGACGCTGCCCGCCTGCAGGCAGTGCGCCCATAGCGATGTAAAAGCCTGTCTCGAGAAGAAGCTTCCATATCAGCTTATCAAGAGGCATAACTCTTGAAAGCTCTCTCCACTCCTGTATCTTGTCCAGTGTTTTTTTGCACTTATCCTTTAAGTCGTTATCTGACCCGGATTGGCTGTACCACAAGAATGCGCTGTAATATGATTCTTTCTTATGCTCTATTCTTATTCTGACCAGCTCATCTATTGAAAACCCCATCATTTCAGAACGCAGTAAAGTCAAAAGCTGAACATCCTGTTTGGGATTATCTATTATATATAGGGCTGATAAAAATGCATCCACTTCAAGAGTATTGAAAAAGCCATCGTTATCGTCAATAAAGGCCGGCAGATTGTTCTCGGTGAGAATCTTATAATAAATATCACCGTATCTCTTAACGCCCCTCATGAGAATGACTATATCTCTTTTTTCTAAAGGACGCTTCTTTTTTTGTACGCTGTCGAATATCTCAGTACCTAGATTCTTTGAAATAATGCTGCATGCCGCCATAGCCTCTTTTTCTGCTTTTATAATATTCTTCAATTCGTCATCTATTTCGCTGCCTTCATCCCAAGGCACTTCTGCAAGATACAAAGCCGGGCTGTCATAGGATTCTTCACCATATGGATCGCCCATATAAAGCATTGCAGCTTCGTCATAGTCAGGAAGCAATTTTTTGCATATAGCGTTGATAAATTTGATGACATTTTTTTTACTTCTAAAGTTCTTATTCAGATCTATCTTAGTAGAATCAGGCACCTCTCCATTCTGATACTGCCTGTACTTGTTCTGGAATATTTCGGGTTCGGCAAGTCTGAATTTATATATGCTCTGTTTAATGTCACCAACCATAAACAGGTTATCAGGTCTCTTTATCAAGTCGATAAGCGCCTCCTGAATGACATTGCTGTCCTGATATTCGTCAATAAAAATATGTTCAAACTTTTCTCTATAGAATCCGGAAGCTTCTTCGTCCTTTAAAATATCATATGCATAGTGTTCTATATCGCTAAAGTCAGCCAGCTTCTTGGAGGCTTTCTTCTCGCAGTAAAGTTGATGATATCTGAGAAGTAGCTTCTCAAGGTACTGGCAGGACGAGTAAGTCAGATTCATCTCATGGCATTCTTCATCGAAACTTCCTCTAAAGAACACCTGGATAAGGTCTTTTACTATTTTTTTGATGTTATTTCTGTTCTTTGTAACATCGGGCTTAAATTCCTGTTTATCTTCAAAATATTTACCTGACAGAGTCGGTAACTTAAAATTCAAGATTGCCGTTCTGACGCCATCGTAATTTCTCTCTTCTATGGCATCTTCTATTGCTTTTAGGGCGTTCCTGTCCTCGCGGCACAATGCAATCAGGTCTCTAAGACCATTACCGATGGCAATCTTCTCATTGGTTTCAATCAGCTGCTCAGCGCTCTTTATCTTGTTCTTTGCAATTTTGAAGAGGGTTTCACCGCCTATACCATTCTTGAGAGTTTCTCCACCCTTCAACCCTTCAACATTTTCTCGAAGCCAGTCAAAAGGTTCAGGCAGACTTCTAATAGTATTATAGCAGTTATCTATAATTTCCCTGAAGCGTGTTTCGTTTCTGTCTCCACTATAGCATTTAAGGAAATGATAAAATTCTTCAGAACCTTCCTCAAAGAGTTCTGATAACAAATCATCCATTGCCTCTCCTCTAAGAAGAGCTTCCTGTGTCTGGTCACAAATGGAAAAATCCGGTTCAATCTTAAGGAGGTAGAA
Organism: Bacillota bacterium; assembly: GCA_029218545.1. Lineage (GTDB taxonomy): Bacteria > Bacillota > Clostridia > Peptostreptococcales > Anaerovoracaceae > Fimisoma. The sequence continues at coordinate 3,826 of JAQXRN010000034.1, forward strand.
ATATCTCCTGATTACGTCCAGGGCAAATGAATGAAAGGTGCTGATATTGGCAGAGGATATCAGACTAAGCTGACCCTTTAAGAAGGGAATGTCTTCAGAGTCGGATCTGTCACGTATCATTGCACTTATTTCGCTGTTTATGGTTTTTTGAATCTTTTCTTTCATCTCGGCAGCTGCCGCATTGGTAAATGTAACTATGAGCATGCGATCCACTGAGCACTTTTCTTCAAGTATCAGCCTCTTTATGCGCTCAACAAGAACAGCGGTCTTCCCTGAACCCGCTGCTGCCGCTACAAGAATATTCTGATTTCGAAGCTCGATGGCTTCCTTTTGTTCCTTTGTCCAATCCACAATAAACACCTCTTTTTAAGTTCTAATCATTTTATCATATTTGTTAAGGCTTTTAAAGTGTCACCTTTTGTGGTATAGTTAAATGGGTAAAACCTTACTGACAAATATTCTTAACAAGAGGTGAAACATATGAAAAAAGCGTTTATGCTTATGATTCTAGACGGGTTTGGATTAAAGGAGGATGCCCATGGTAATGCTATTAAAGCGGCAAAGACTCCTAATCTTGACCATATTTTTAATACATATCCGGGAACTTCCCTTTCGGCTTCCGGACTTGCTGTAGGCCTTCCTGAAGGACAGATGGGCAACTCTGAAGTAGGACATCTGAATATAGGCGCCGGAAGAATCGTGTATCAGGAACTTACAAGAATAACAAAAGCCATTGAAGATGGGATTTTTGCAGGTAATGCAGCTATCAACCATGCAATTGACCATGCCATAAAGAATAACGGTTCAGTACATGTTATGGGCCTTATGTCTGATGGCGGTGTTCACAGCCATATCGATCACATTAAAGCTACTCTTGCTCTAGCTGCTTCAAAGGGTGCCGGCAGAATCAACCTCCACTGCTTTATGGATGGTCGAGATGTTCCCCCTACATCAGGAATAAATTATATCAAGGAAATGGAGCAGTTTATTTCAGACTATCCTGCTATGCACATGGGAATAGTCTCAGGAAGATATTATGCTATGGACAGAGATAAGCGCTGGGACAGAGTTGAGCTTGCTTATGATGCCATGACTGTGGCAAAGGGTCAGACTGCTGCAAGTGCATCAGAAGCTGTCGAATCAGCATATGCCAATGGGCAGACTGATGAATTCATCCTGCCTACCATCTGTGATAAGGATAGCTGCGTAAAAGACGGCGACAGCATTATCTTCTGCAACTTCAGACCTGACAGAGCAAGAGAAATAACAAGAGCCTTTGTAGACGGTCAGTTTGATGGCTTTGAGAGAAAGAAAACACTGGACGACCTGAGCTATGTATGCATGACACAGTATGATGCAACAATGCCAAATGTCGAAATAGCATTCCCGCCTACATCAATAAAGAATACCCTTGGCGAATACCTTTCCTCTCTTGGCAAGACACAGCTTAGAATCGCCGAAACTGAAAAATATGCCCATGTAACATTCTTCTTCAATGGCGGCGTTGAGAAGCCAAATCCTCTTGAAGACAGAATACTGGTCCCATCACCACAGGTTTCAACATATGATTTGCAGCCTGAAATGAGCGCTTACCAGGTTACTGAAAAGGTTATTTCTGAAATCAAAGAAGTTAAGTATGACTGCATCATACTTAACTTTGCAAACCCTGACATGGTGGGTCATACCGGTGTTTTCGATGCAGCAGTAAAGGCCATAGAAGCGGTAGATGAATGCGTTGGAAAAGTCAAGGATGCCATTCTTGAAGCCGGCGGTCAGCTTTTAATCACTGCCGACCACGGAAATGCCGATGACATGGTGGATTCAAAGGGCAATGTGGTTACTGCACATTCAACAAACCCGGTTCCACTGATTCATGTTGCCAAAGAGCCTAAAGTCCTTAAGGACGGAGGAAAGTTAAGCGATATCGCTCCTACAATGCTTACACTCATGGGACTTCCTATTCCTGCAGAGATGACAGGTACTGTCCTTGTTTAGAAAGAAAAATCAGACAAAAATCAAAAAACAGTCAGAAACGCAAGCAATCCCTGCCTTCTGGCTGTTTTTAATTTACAAGTATTCTTCTATAATATGCTCTGCCATCTTAATTCCATCAACGGCAGCAGATGTAATTCCTCCTGCATATCCTGCCCCTTCACCGCAGGGATATAACCCTCTTGCGCTAAGGCTATGGCCGCTCTTGTCTCTAAGAATTCTTACAGGTGATGAACTTCGCGTTTCCACTGCATAAAGCTTTGCTTCCGGACTATCAAAGCCTTTTAGTTTCTTTCCAAGGTGAGGCATTGCCTCCTTAAATGCTGCCACTGCAAATTCAGGAAGACAGCTTAAAACCGCCTCGGCGGTTCCCGATTCAAATTCTCCCCACGTTGCAACCGGTGCCTTATATCTGTATCCGGAATTTACATAGGCCAGGCGCTCGTACTTCTCCTGAAATTCCACACCGGCAAGAACATCATCACTTGCAAAGTCTTCAGTTCTTACATCACAGAGCATGGCACTATTTGCAGCTCCGCTGTCTCTGGCATGAAGGCTCATTCCGTTTACTACTACCATATTTTCAGCAGAAGATGCAAGAATTACCTCTCCACCGGGACACATGCAAAAAGAATATACACCTCTTCCCTGGGCAAGTCCTTCCTTGCACCTGTAGTTTATCTTGTATTCTGCAGGTGGAAGTCCTAGTTCTCTACCCGGTTTTCCATATTGTGCAATATCGATGACTTCCTGAGGATGTTCAATTCTTACTCCTATAGAAAATGGTTTCTGCTCCATGGCGATTTCTTTATTTTTTAGCATTCTGAAGGTATCTCTGGCACTGTGACCAATGGCAAGAATCACCTGAGAAGCTTCTAAAAAGAATTCATTGCCGGTGTTTCTCTCCTTTTCCACCTCCAAAACCTTAAGTCCCTTAACAGCCTCATCCTCGATAATGATGTCTGTCACTCTGTTTCCAAAGCGTACTTCACCGCCAAGGGAAACAATTTCCTCTCTGATGTTTTTCACCACTGTTCTCAGTATGTCTGTACCTATATGAGGCTTCTGTTTGTATAATATTTCTTCCGGCGCACCAAATCGAACAAACTCTTCAAGAACCTTTCGTATTCTTATATCCTTGATTCCTGTAGTCAGTTTTCCATCGGAAAAGGCTCCTGCACCGCCCTCACCAAACTGAACATTTGACTCTGTATCGAGAATGCCTTCTTTCCAGAACTTCTCGACCTGAGCAGCCCTGATATCCACATTTTGCCCTCTTTCAAGAACGATTGGCTTCAGCCCCGCCTGAGCAAGAACAAGAGCTGCAAAGATTCCTCCCGGGCCAAACCCAATAATTACAGGTCTAAATCCTGATTTATTCTTTGCGGCATCGCCTGCATAAGGCACATCATATTTAAGCTCAGGAGCTTCTTCAACACCTGCTTTTTTCATTCTCTGCTGCATGGCACCTGAAACCTGCTTATCGAGTTCAAAGTCCACTGAATAGGTCCACATGATGCTTTTCTTATCTCTTGCATCAAGGGACTCCTTCACTATATTCCAACTTTTTATTTTAAGATCCTTCCCGCCGATTTTCTTCAAGATTCTTCCGGGAATAACATCCTTTTTTTCTTTTAGACCAAGCTTAATCTGATGAATTCTATACACCCTTAGCCATATCCTTTCCTGCTTTTATACCCGTCAGCCACGCATTGTGAAGGTTGAATCCTCCGCAAGGTCCATCGTAATCGGTTACTTCTCCTGCAAAATACAGTCCTCTCACAAGCTTTGACTCCATGGTTTCATAGTCAATTTCCTCTAAAGTAACGCCTCCACGTGTAACCTGTGCCTCTTTCCATCCTTTTCTGCCACATGGGGAAAGGGTAAAGCATCTGAGGCCATTCAGAAGATTTACAAGCTTTGCGCCTTTAAGTTCCTGCGTACTTTGATTTCCATCTATTGAAGCATCCTTTAGTATTCTCATCGCCAGAGGTTTTTTAACGATGGTTTCAAGTAGATCAAGCATTGTATTTCCCGGTGTTTTTGCCTGAAGGCTAATAAAATTCTTCAGCTGCATCGTATCAAAGTCCGGAACAAAATTAATCAGTATTTTACATCCGGACAGTTCCTCCCTTGAAGAAGGAAGCTTTGAAGAAAGGTTCATTACACATATTCCTGATATAGAATCATCCCTGAATTGAACCTCACCTTCCTCGCGGAACACCATCTGCCCGCCCACAAGAAGGGAAACCTCTGCCTTTGCCCTGATTCCTTTCAGGTCACCGAGGCTTTCTGCCACCTCCACAGCAGTAAGTCCGGGCACAGGCGGTATAACGCTATGACCGAAACTCTTGGCCATACTGAAGCCGTCACCGGATGAGCCATATACGGCAAATGACTTGCCTCCTGTCGCAATCAGCAGCTTCTTTGAATAAAAAGTATCCTGTTTCTTTTCAATAAAAATGTGGAAGCCTCCTTCGCGGTCTGCTTCCACATTACTCACCTTAGTATCGGTAAAAATCTCTGCTCCAAGTCTCTTCGCATGTTTTAGCAAAGCACTTGTAACAGCTTTAGCTTCCTCAGAGTAAGGGTAGATTCGACCTGCTTCATCGGCTCTTATGGCAATCCCTGATTCAAGAAAAAAGTTTAATACCTCATCAAGCTCATGGCAACTTCTGTTACTCAGGTTTCCCCTGCCATTACCCGATGCTGAAAGCTTCTT
>JAQXRN010000035.1 GCA_029218545.1 Bacillota bacterium
TACTGGTAGCGGATACTTTTTCTCCTGAGAATGCAATTCGATATGTGCAAACCATAAAAGAAAGATTAAAGGATGAATTGTCAGTTGATTGTCCTTCTACAAAGTTTGAATTTGCAGAGGATTTGAGAGATGCTGCATCAAGGAGCGATATAATACTGACTATTACAAGAAGTACTGAACCTTTAATAATGAAAGAGTGGCTAAAGCCTGGCACTCATTTAAGCTGTATTGGTGCTGATATGGTCGGAAAGGAAGAGATAGATCCTGAAATATTCTCAATAGCTCGCAGTTTCGCAGATGATGCGATTCAGTGCTGCAATGTTGGTGAAATGGAGATTCCTGCAAAGAAAGGAATAATCTCTGCAGATACTATTTGTGGAGAAATAGGCGAGGTACTCGTAGGAACGAAGGAGGGAAGGATTGAGGACAGTGATATTACGGTATTTGACGCCACAGGTCTTGCGGCACTTGATTTAGTGACTGCAAAAATCGCTTTGCAGATGTCGGAAACGAAGAAAATTGGAACAGTTGTAGAAATTTAATGAAAAAAGAGGTAGAAAAATGAAGATCGATAATTTTGTATTGGAAAATTGGCTTAATCCTGCATGCGACAGTGAAAAAAATAAGGTATATCTGGGAGGTAGCTGTGTACTGCCGTTAACTGTTGAAGAGTTGTTTGAGCTGACCGGAGAAAGCATGGATAATTTTTTTGAAGAACTCAAAAAAATGAATTTAGGATATCCTCGTTTTGATGGTACTCCAAGATGTAAAAAGGCAGTCGCAAATCTGTATAAAGGAGTTAGTCCGGAAGAAGTAATTCTGGTTCACGGCGGTACAGGTGCGAATAATACAGTAGTTATGACACTTATTGACCCTGAAGATAATGTGATTTCTATTGTGCCGAATTATCAGCAATTTGATTCAATCCCTAGATCGATTGGGGCAGAGGTTAGAAATGTATATTTAAAAGCAGAAAAGGGATATAGGCTGGATGTGGAAGAAGTCAGACAAAGCGTTGATAAAAACACCAAGGCAATTCTTTTTACTAATCCAAACAATCCATCCGGTTCACTTTTGACATATGAAGAAATGCTGGAATTGATAGACATAGCAAAATCTGTTGATGCATGGATAGTCTGTGATGAAATGTACAGAGGTCTTAAGGAAGAATACATGCCTTCCTTTGCAGATTTGTATGATAAATCCATTGTAACCTGCAGTTCATCAAAAATATATTCTATGGCAGGCACTAGAGTTGGATGGATTATCTGCCACGATCCTGAGATGAGATTTAATTTATTTAACAGACGTTCCTATGACTCTATCTGCGGAGGGGCTTTTGATGAATGGATTTTTGCAATTGCTCTAGAACATGTGGACAAGATTCGTGCAAGAAGCAGAGAAATAGTTAATAAAAATAAAGCTATTATTGACAAGTGGCTGGATGGACATCCATACCTTCACCAATATGCAGATGGTTATGGTACAACATACCTGATTCATTACGATTTGGATATGGGAGCTGAAGAATTTGGCGACAGACTTTTAGATGAAAAGGGAGTTCTAATCTGCCATGGAGACTGCTTCAACTTGCCTAGAACTTTCAGAATAACTCTTTCCCATGCTGAAGAACTGGAAAAAGGCCTGGAATTAATTGATGAGTTTATCAATGAGCAGATTGCCGCAGGAAGAGGTCTGAAGTAACATAAGAAATAAATGACTTGAATAGATAAAACATATGTGAAATATCAAAAAGCGATATCCAAGGAGGATGTCGCTTTTTAGATTGAGGAAGTATCAAATTTTTATAATGCATGTTGGCGGGAGAATTTACAGTTCTAACCACCACTTCAACAAATCATCGCCGGATTTTTGGATTACGGGATCTTCTGCAAGACACATTTTCTCAGGATGCCACTGCAGTCCGATGATTGGGAGCTCCTGATGTTCAATTGCCTCGACAACGGTATCATCGCCAAGTGTCCAAAGGGCGGAGGCCTTCAGACCTTTTCCGATTATTCCCACGCCCTGGTGATGTCTTGTATTGACTGTAGTCTGGCCGGGATAGAGGTTGCCCATAGCAGTGCCCCTTACTGTGGACACAAGGTGGTATCTCTCCGGTGTCTGTTTTCCGTGGTGCTTTGCGGAGGACAAATGCTGAATGAGAGTTCCTCCGAAGAAAACATTTATAAACTGCATTCCTCTACAGACTCCAAGGACCGGCTTTTTGTCTTTTGCAGCCATTTCCAGAAGCTGCCACTGTATGCGATCCAGTTCATCGTTTACATCATGGCAGTGCGTATTTTCTTCTCCCCACAGTTTTGGGTTCATATCCTGAAAGCTTCCCGGAAGTATAAGTGCATCCGCCTTAACATAATCCTTCAAGTTAAGTGAAATAAAGCTTTGCGCACCGTTTCTTTTTAAAGCTTCAGGATAATCTTCGTATTTGTCATCATCGGTTATCCATGCGGCAATCATTACGTTTTTCATAAAAGTCTCCAAAAAATAATATTCAATAATAATTTTTTAATAATATTGTAAACGAGGTAGTAAGCAGACGCAACAACAACTTGAGAAAAAACAGTGCAGATGTTATACTATATTAGTTAAACTATTTGTTGTGAAAGGAGCTGATATCAATGGATTTATACATAGCATTCGTCATATTTATGATTTCGATGATAATTGCTATAGTGTCGGATATTTCTATGATTGCGGCTCTTTTAGTGGGGTTGGTTGCCTTCTTAATTGTCGGCATGCGCAAGGGATTTACCCTTAATGAAATGGGTAGGATGAGCCTTGGTGCAATTAAGGACTCTCTGGTTGTAATCAAGGTTATGCTGATAATAGGCATGCTGACGGCTGTGTGGAGAATTTCGGGAACTATCACTGTATTTGTGTATTACGGAATGAAAATCATCATGCCAAACCTTTTTATAATAATTACATTCCTGCTCTGCTGCCTGCTTAGCTATGCAATCGGAACATCTTTTGGAGTTGCCGGTACTGTGGGCATCATTTTTATGGCATTGGCACGAAGCGGAGGGGTAAACCCGATAATAACGGCAGGGGCAATAATGTCAGGAATCTATTTCGGAGATAGATGCTCACCTGTTTCGTCGAGTGCTAATATGGTAGCGGGAATAACGGAAACAAACATTATCGAAAACGTGAAGATAATGTTAAAGACCGGGGTGCTGCCTTTTGCCATAGCACTTTTAGCATATATCATATTATCTGTTGTGAATCCTATAAATCATGTTGACCAGGGAATGATTGAAGGGTTTGAACAGGAATTTAATATATCATTTTGGTCATTTCTACCTGCGGTGGCTGTAATTGTGCTGCCTCTGCTAAAGGTCGGAGTACTAAAGGCCATGGGAGCGAGTATCGTTACAGCTGCCCTGATTGCGTGGCTTGTGCAAGGTGAAAGCATATATGCAATCCTTCGTACATGTATTTTTGGATACAGCGCTGATGGAAGCGGATTGGCAACTATTCTAAATGGAGGCGGTCTGGTTTCCATGATTGAAATTGCTCTGATTCTGGTAATTTCAAGTTCCTATTCGGGAATTTTCAGCGGAACGGATATGTTAAAGGCTCTTCAGGATAAGCTTCAAAGCGCCTGCACTAAAATAGGCAGATTCTTAGTTATGATTATGATGAGCGTTGCAATGTCCTGCGTTTTCTGCAATCAGACCATAGGTACTCTGATGTGTGCCGATCTTTTGAGGAAACCTTACCTTGAAAGCGGCGGAAGCAAGGAGGAACTTGCCATAGACATGGAAAACTCGGTGATACTGATTGCGTGTATGATTCCGTGGTCTATCGGATGCAGCGTTCCGTTGGCTCTGCTGGGAGTGAACTTTACTGCAGTCGCTTTTGCAATTTACATGTACATGGTGCCGATATGTTACGTTTTTACAAAGAAGAGATGGTTCAATAATGAGATGATTTAATAAAGAGAAGATTTAATAATTGATGTTGTGGGAGGATTAATTTGAGAATTTTTGATAACAAGGTTCAAGAAACAAAGTATAAGGTTTTAAGAGAAGTAGCCGTTCAGGCATGGCAGGGGAATCATGCCTTTTCTGAGTTTAATACTATTGCAAACAATGTAATACCAAAAGGTGAACCTCCGCAGACCTGCTGCATATATAAGGATAGGGCTGTAGTTGCGGAAAGAATTGTAAAAGCAACAGGAGGAAGCAAAAATAACGATAATGTTGTGCAGGTTATCGATATTGCCTGTGATGAATGTCCCGAAGCGGGATATGTGGTAACGGACCTTTGCAGAGGATGTCTTGCACACAGCTGCAAACAGGCATGCCCTAGAGATGCCATTATTGTTGATGAACACCAGCATGCACATATTGATAAGAGTAAGTGCATAGAGTGCGGAAAGTGTGCCAAAGCATGTCAGTACAGTGCCATCCACAACTTCCAGAGACCTTGCGAAAGAGCCTGCAAAGTGAACGCTATTTCCATGGGACCGGGAGGAGAAGCCACTATAGACTATGACAAATGCATAAACTGCGGTGCATGTGTTTATCATTGCCCTTTTGGAGCAACTGTGGACGTATCAAGTATTGTAGACGTAATCGATGCTATAAGAAGCGCGGAAAAAAATACTGACAAAGAAAAGGTTGTGGCCATTGTGGCACCTTCCATTGCCAGCCAGTTTACATATGCATCTCTTGGCCAGGTTATTACAGGAATAAAACAGTTGGGATTTGATGAAGTTCTTGAAGCGGCTGTAGGCGCTGAAATGGTGGCGTATAAGGAAGGACTTGAGCTGGTGGAAAAAGGATTTTTGACCACTTCCTGCTGCCCAGCATTTGTAAAATACATCGAAACAAAGCATCCTAAGATGGTAGAGCACATTTCACACAATCTGTCGCCTATGGCAGAATTGGGTAAACACGTTAAAAACATGAATCCTGAAGCCACCGTTGTATTTATTGGTCCATGCATTGCCAAGAAGGCTGAAGTAAGACTTGACAGAGTAAAAAACTATGTTGACTATGCTATTACCTTTGAGGAACTTCAGGCTCTTTTTGACAGCAAGAATATAGTGCTGAAGGATTTAAAATGGACCGACTGGAATCAGGCATCCTATTACGGAAGAGGCTTTGCGAGAGCGGGAGGAGTAACAGCCGCAGTTGAACAGATGCTAAAGGAACTCAAAGTTGAAGACTTTGAATTCAAGCCCGTTTCCTGTGATGGAATTGATAAATGCAAGGTGGCTCTGCTGAAAGCAACTAAGGGAGTTCTGCCTAACAACTTTATCGAAGGGATGGCATGTACGGGAGGCTGCATCGGCGGAAGCGGAAACTTGGTAAGGTACGAATATGCTCCGGAAGAAATGACGGATCACATAGAAGGAGCAACCTCTATTGAAATGATTCCCAACATGAAAAAACATATAAACAGGTACTGATAAAACGATTTTTTTGGAATGTGAGGACAGCCTGCAGGAAAAACTGCAGAGCTGTCTTATTTTTTTATGAAAAAAACGGAAAAAATAATAAAATTTACTAGACAAGTGTATTATAACAATGTATTATAATGTTATAATACACTTATGAGGTGAGTTATGGAAAAGAAGAAATTAATAATTGGAGTTATTGGTGCCGATGTGCACGCTGTAGGTATTCATATTTTAAATCACGCTTTTGAAGCAGCAGGCTTTGAAGTAACTAATTTAGGCGTGATGGTATCTCAGGAAGAATACATAGCTGCAGCTGTAGAAACTAACGCTGATGCCATTATGGTATCATCACTTTATGGTCATGGAGAATTAGACTGCCGTGGCCTGAGAGAAAAGTGCGATGAAGCAGGCCTTAAGGATATCCTTCTTTACGTGGGAGGCAACATCGTAGTAGGCAAGCAGCCTTTCGATGAGGTTGAAGCAAGATTTAAGAAGATGGGCTTTGACAGGGTGTTTGGACCTGGTACAGCACCTGAAGAGACTATCGCAGCATTAAAAGAGGATTTTAATCTGTAGTTTTGGTGAGAATATGAGAGCAGTTTTACTGATTGACTTCGGAAGTACATATACGAAGGTTACAGCTGCAGACATTGAAGAGCAAAGGCTCATTGCCACTGCAGCCAGCTATACCACCGTCCAGACTGATATCAACGATGGCCTCGAAAATGCCCTGAAGCTTCTTGAAGAAAAAACAGGCAAAATAGAATATGAAGCAAGATATGCCTGCTCCAGCGCAGCAGGGGGCCTTAGAATGATTGCCTGCGGTCTTGTGCCTGAACTTACTGCGGAGGCGGCAAAACAAGCTTCACTGGGTGCAGGAGCCAAGATAATGAAGGTATATTCCTATCAGCTTACGGAAGATGATGCAGAAGAGATTGCAGAGCTGAACCCGGACATATTCCTTCTGACCGGCGGAACTGACGGAGGCAATAAGGATGTAGTCATAGAGAACGCAAAGGTGATTGCTTCTATTCCTTCGAATTTTCCTGTGGTAATTGCCGGAAACAGAAGTGCGGCCAGGACCTGCGAGAGAATAATCAGTGAATCGGGCAAACAGGCAATTGTATGTGAAAATGTAATGCCAAAGTTTAATCAATTAAACATAGAGCCCGCACAGAAGAAAATCAGAGAAGTTTTCCTGGAGAGAATAATAAAGGCAAGGGGATTGTCTAAGATAAGCAATCTTATTTCAGGAATTATGATGCCGACACCTGCGGCTGTGCTTGCAGCAATGTCCCTTCTTTCAAAGGGTACAGAAAACCAGGCAGGAATAGGAGACCTTGTTGCTGTGGATGTAGGCGGCGCAACTACAGATGTTTATTCCATGTCTTACGGAGAACCTGATAAGGTAAACACTGTAATCAAGGGGTTGCCGGAGCCTTTTGCAAAGAGAACGGTGGAAGGCGATATCGGAATGAGATATTCTGCTGCAGGTATTGTGGAAGCTGCCGGCATGACAAATATATGCAGGCTGTCAGGGCTTTCCGAAGAGCGAGCCTCAGAACTCATAGAACAGATTACATCCCATACGGACATGCTGCCTGATACTGAAGATGTTGCAAGGCTTGACTTTGCACTGGCTTCTATGGCAGTAAAGGTGGGAATGACAAGACATGCAGGTTATGTTGAAAAGGTATTTACGCCTGTTGGTGAAACCTTCCTTCAGACGGGAAAAGATTTGAGCAGAGTTGAAAAAGTGATTATCACAGGGGGTTCACTTATTCATGCAGAGAAGGTTAAAGAG
>JAQXRN010000036.1 GCA_029218545.1 Bacillota bacterium
GAGCAACAACCGTGCCGAGCGCAGTATAAAGCCGTTTGTTATGGGCCGGAAGAACTGGCTCTTTGCCAATACACCGGCAGGCGCTCAATCCAGCGCGGTGATCTATAGCTTGATAGAAACCGCAAAGGAAAACAAGCTTGATCCGTACCGATAACCTGCTTTGGGTCCTGCAGAATGCGCCAGCGCTGAGCCAGGCTGACGCATTCTGGGCCGAAAAACTTCTGCCGGCCAACGCCCCACCAGAATGCCATCTCCCTCAACAATGATCGATCTCCACCTCGGCGCTTTCACGCCGGGGTGGAGTTTTTTATACGCTGTTAGAATTTACGCGTACGTTAAAAAGCGTAAATTTCCAGATTCCAGTTTTATGACCCACTTTATTTCTTTATTTTATTACCATTCCAGGAAAATCCAGGAATAGCCTTATTATTTAAAGTATATATCGAAAAAAAGCGGAATCTGGAATTCAATGTACTTTTGCTGTTATTCCAACAAAATCCAAAACGGCATACTTCATGAGATCCGATTGGTGAGGGAAGAGCTTTGGCAGATCTCTTTTAGATATCGGGGCCTTGATTTGCGCCGTTCGCCTCGAATGTTGGATACAGGCCTTATAAAGATCAGATGATTTTTCGGAGTACCTGGCGCTAAAATCCGGTATGACTGTATTTACAAAATCCAGCAATTCTTCGGCAGTAAAGGGGGTGCCTTCCTTGTGCGGCTCCTTTTCGCCCGGAATTTCCAATGCATCATAAATGCCTTCTTTATTCAGATACCCTCCCAGGTAACGGAAGATTTCTACCTGAATTTGATGCTCTGACACGGCGCTCTTTTTTTCGGCCGCCGATTTCTTTAAATGTATGCGGATAGAATTATAAAGAGCAACAATAAAGTTGGATTCATATATGGGGAAAATAAAATTTGCCAAATAGTAAATGGCTCGTTTATATAGTTCAAGCCATTCATAAACAGAGTCGTATACCGGACTAGTGGGTGTTTGCTGGGAAACAACAGAGCCTAGACACTCAGAACGGATAATGGAAAAGAAGTCGTTATCAATCCGCTTATGACTGCACTTTTTCTTGGGTTTCATATTCCTGAGTTCTATGGAGTAAGGACACTGTTCATCGCAGTACCGATATCCCTTTCTACAGTTGTCGCAAGATGCATGCCGTTTTAACTCTGCCTTTAAGTCATTAAATGCAGAGTTTACAAGCAGTGTCCGGGTAAAAATATTTGGCAGTTGAAATGCATCTGCAAGTTTCTTGGCATCACTCGGATTAAACGGGCATGCTCCATCCAATTCGATACGGATCATATTCTTATAGAGACAATCGCTTAGGTATAGTCCAAATTCTTCCTCTAGCTTGGCTTTGGCGTAAATCTGATCGGCTTTTTTCATCCGATCAGACTTTAGTGATAGAGAAATTTTTTTACAGCTTTCAAGATACTTCTCATATTTAAATCTTGTCAATTCTTCATTTACTATGGCCGTTTGTTTACCGTCCGCGATAGGAATGGCCACCAGGGGCTCCACAGAACGAAGCTTTGCAAGAGCGGCAATGTATTCTAGCTTTCCAAGCTTCACAGAGTAACTATGCAGCTCCTTTTCTCCGCTGCATACCCCAGTTCTGGGCACGGGTTCACATTTTAATATTTCTAAATGTTGGTTACATCTTCCTTCCAAGGAATCGTTAATGGATTTTAGCTTTTTCCCAAACCCGCTGTTATCGCGATTGATCTTCTTCTCAATATCGTCTTCATACCGCGCAATTTCATGAATCTGAAAGGTGCAGCTATCATCAACTTTGACCTCACCACGTTCCAGCAAGTACTCTAATCCTTGTATACGTTGATCTTCCGTCGACCAATCATATGCACATCGCATTGCCGTCGGCATGTGGATCATCGATGAATAGTAATTACTGTCTCCGACATCTTTTTTGTTATCCGTACTGTTGCCCTCATTGCTACCGTCGCTGTCGCTGCCGTTGATGCTGCCGTCACTGCTGCCAATACAGTTATCTGCTATAAAATCACGAGCGGTAATATAGCATTTTACAATCGCGTCTTCCATCAAGATCTTCTTCCACCTGGCAGTGAACTCGAATGAGTGGAAGAGTGAAGTTTTCTGGTTGCTTGCCTCGTTGCTCCCCATTAGCGTGGGGCTGCCATCGGCCAAGAACTGTTTGCACGCAGAGAACGCGCCCTCTGCTATCTGCTGTAATGTGGAATAGTTGTCCGGGGGCGAATACTGATTATCAGGGATACCTTGAAAAAAAGTGTACTGAAGTATTCTCTGGGTTTCATTTAGCTTTTTCTTCATACGAATCGCCTCCAGTTATAATGAATTTCAAAACAGCTAGATTTCTTAGGACCATTACCATGGCCAAAATTCAAGGCTTTTAACTATTTCATATCATATATTTAATGGTATTTCAATCCGCATAAAAGGTATTTTTTCCTAGTAATTATATTAATATTTCAAATATGCTATTATTGCCACGCTGACAGTCGGCCGGGAAGAATCCCAGAAAACTAATTGTAAGTGAGGCATAACTATGGAAAAGAGTGCTTTCCAAAACGAACCAACCATATTGCATGAGGCATTGCTTTTTGGAGCAAGGCTTGAGAATCCCGAACGCTTTGAAGATTCCAGAATTTGGGTCCCTGAGTCAGTCTACGAGGATGGCAAGGAGACATACACCCGCGAAGAGCTAATCAAAGCCGGAGTGGAAATCGGTTTTCGTGAAGAATCAAGCAGCGGCCTTCCCGTTGAAGAACAGAAGCGCATCTATAAACAGCGCCAATATGAGGACAGACTGAATATGAATGGTGTTGTGTGTCACCCAGACGGTACACCAATGACTCCAACGCAGGAAAGCTTGCGATACGTAAAGGCCGCGGAGCATAGAGGTTTGACTCCGGCGATCATGTGCTATGAACCGATCTATCCCGTTCAGAGGCCTTCCCTCCCAGACATTTCTTCGCAAGAAAGCCTTATACCCATTTCTATCAATGCTAAAGCTAACCAACGGCGCCGCATAGAAAAACTGTACGACGTTCCCCATGATTCGCCGACAGGAGAGGTGATTGGCATTGCGTCTTCAGAGCGTGTGTCTCAAAGGGAGAAGTACATAGACCTTGTAGATGAAAAGCAATCGTATGAAGCAGAATTGTTCCAAAAGGTAATGCAACACCTGCTCATATTGAACTGCAGGAATACAATCTATGCCTTTGATCCTGCTGAGCATTATTTTCGCCCTTGTTCTGACATGGATTTGGGACGGATGATTAACGGGTTATACGGGGATGAAATTCTCCGAAGAGGGCACCTTGAAAAAACCTATAGTTCTGTGTGTAAGTTGATCCGGATGGAATCCAGTATTTTTTGCGAAAAACTTCCGGAATCGCCTTGGTGGATATGGCCGTTTCAAGACGGATTGCACGACATTATAAATGGCAGGGTATATCAGTATAGCTTGGATAAGTTTTATACCTACTGCCTAAAGTGCAACTACGACCCGAACGCCTCATGCCCACAGTTTAATCAGTTCATCGAAGTCATTGCTTGTAAAGATCCCTTAGTCATCCAACTCCTGTGGGAGGTGATAGGGTATATCCTTTCGCCGGACCATAGTGCTAAGAACTTGTTTGTCTTTTTTGGCGTGCCCAATAGCGGAAAGAGCCTGTTAGCGAATGCCCTGATTTCCATAATCGGTCCGAATTGCGTAAGTAGCCTGAGTATCGAGGATCTCACAAAGAACTTTGCACTGTCCGGAATCGTCGGCAAGCACTTGAACGTTTATATGGACTTGCCAAACACCAAGATCCCCCCTGAAGCAGTAGGGAAACTAAAAACTCTCACAGGAGGCGACACCGTGACTACGGATGTAAAGTATCAGGATCCAGTTTCTTTTTGTAACACTGCCAAGATGCTGTTTGGGTCTAATTTTAAACTCAGCTATGCTAATGATGAGGCGCTCTATAAGCGAATTGTTTTTGTCCCCTTTCGTTACTCGGTGCCAAGAGACCAGCAAAACTCAAATTTGTTAAAGATGCTACTATTGGAATCTTCAGGTATTTGTAATAAGGCCATGGCTGCATATCGCGAATTGAAGACCAGGAATCTGCAATTTACCAGGGTGGAGTTCCCAAACACTGGAGAATTCAACTCAGATGGTCAGAGCTGCACGGTCAATGCTGTTCGCCTAATGGAGGATGCACTTCAGGCTTGCTTCAATTTTACCAGAGATGAGAATGACGTGCTTCCTTCTGCGGATGCCTACGATGCATATTGTCACTTTTGCAATATGCATACAATCGTGCCAGACTCACAGGGCAAGTTTTCTCGATCGCTCCATAGCAGATGCAATGGGAAAAAGAAGGCAAATGTGGATGGGCATTCTGTTCAGGTTTTCACAGGCATTAGGCTAAAATAAACCGCTTGCCCCAAATCAAAACGCAAGCCCCGCGAGAGCATACAGACATCTGAGAGGAGTATTAAAAATGGATAGTAATGTACCAATCAATCAAAAAGCCGTCCTTACCATTCGGGAAGCGGCATTATACAGCAACATCGGCATCAACAGGATCGAATCCATGTTAAAAGAACGCGACTGTCCTTTTTGCCTTC
>JAQXRN010000037.1 GCA_029218545.1 Bacillota bacterium
GCCCTCTTTTAGATTATCGGGGAGCATCAGATTGCCCATTGCTATGCGGTGGAGTTCAACTACTTTTGCTCCAAAGCATCCGAACATTCTCTTAATCTGATGGTAGCGACCTTCTTTTAGAGTTACCAGGCAGGTATATTCGCCTGTTTTCTCCAGTACAGCATCCTTGCAGATACCATCGTTAAGCTGTACTCCAGATGCGAAGCCGTCAGCCATTTCCGCGGTGACGGGAACATCAAGCTCCACATGATAAATCTTTTGAACGTGTTTTTTAGGGGAGAGTATGTTGTGGGCCATTATGCCGTCGTCGGTGATTATCATAAGCCCTGTAGTATCTCTGTCCAGTCTTCCCGCGGGAAACATATCACGACCTTTGTATTCTTCGGGAATCAGTTCCAGCACCGTCTTATGATCACGGTCCTCAGTGGCAGATACATAGCCTTTTGGCTTGTTCAGCATGAGATATACATGTCTTTTGAACACAAGCTTCTGACCGTTGACAGTGATTTCAGCCTTATCAGGGTCAGCCTTCACACTGGAGGATCTGACGATTTCTCCATCTATTGTAATTCTTTTTTTACTTATCAGTGATTTCACTTCACTGCGAGAATAAATCCCCTGTGAAGCGATAATTTTATCTATTCTTTCCAGCATATCTTTTCCTTTCTTTTGTGGTAATTATAGCATCTTTTGTGGTAAAATCAAAGGATAGAAGAGTAATGGGGGGATTAGAATGAAAATGGAAAGCTTTATAATTAATTCTAAATGCGATGACCTGCCGCTTGGCATAACTGTGATGGAACCGGAAGGAGAATGCAAGGGCGTAGTCCAGATTTCTCACGGAATGTCAGAACACAAGGAAAGATATTATGGATTTATGGAATATCTTGCAAAGGAAGGTTATGCATCCGTAATAAACGATCACAGAGGACATGGTGCAAGCGTAAGAAATGAAGATGACCTTGGTTTTTTCTATGATGATGCAGGCGAATCCCTTGTTGAAGACCTTCATCAGATCACATTGTACATAAAGGAAAGGTTCAGCGGCAAACCTGTATTTTTATTTGGCCACAGTATGGGGTCCATTGCTGCACGAGTATATATCAAAAAATACGATGACTGCGTGGATAAGCTGATATTGTCAGGAGCACCTTGCAAAAATCCACTTGTAAATCTGGCCAAGACACTGGTTAAACTTCAGGCAACAGTCAAGGGTGACAGATACAGAAGCCCGATTATGTATAACCTGTTTCTGGGAAGTTTTGAAAAATCGGTGGATAAGGGAGAAATACCTTCTGCATGGCTTTCTGTCAATAAAGAAAATGTCGAAGAATATGTCAAGGATCCATTGTGTGGGTTCAAGTTCACTTTGAATGGATATTTGAATCTTACCTCTATGCTATCTGATGCTTTCAATAAGGATGGATGGCAGATGAAAAACAAAGGTCTGGATATTCTTTTCCTTGCAGGAGAAAAAGATCCCGTAATAGGAGGGGAAAAAGCATGGCATGGCAGCCAGGATTTCCTCAAAGAAAGGGGATATGAGAAGGTTTCTGGCAAGCTGTATAACAATATGCGCCACGAAATTCTTCTTGAAAACGACAAGGAAAACGTGTATAAAGATATTGTAGCATTTTTGCAAGGGGGTAAAATATGAAAAAGGGAAAAGAGAAAGAAATCAAAAAGACATCTAAAAAAAGATGCCACAGAGTATTGCCTTGGTTATTGATTGCAGCAGCAGTTGCAGTATTTGTAACACATGAGGATAGCGAAAGTGAGTCTTGTTAACAGGAAGTCACCATGGCAAAAGGAATGGGAAGATTATCTGAAAAAGGAGGAAAAGTTTGCTTCAAGACGCCAGCAGGGTCCTACCTCGGTTCTTATTAACAAGCTTGACCGCTACGTTCCCAAAAAGCTTAATGAAACTTTAGACAAGGCCTTCTACAAGGGGTTTTCGCTGATATTTGAAAAAGGAACCCCCGTAATAGAGAAGACCTATGACAAAGAGCAAAGACAGGCAGATTTTCAGATTGATTCCTATGCTTCAGAGCTTAAGAGGGATAGAAAAAGCCTGAAGAAATTTACAAAGCGTGCCAAGTCTTCCAAAGCGGTCAATACCATGGCTACAAGCCTTGAAGGCATTGGCCTTGGACTGGTAGGAGCCGGTTTGCCGGACATTCCACTGTTTTCAGCAATGGTGCTCAAGAGCGTATATGAGGTTGCATTGAGCTTTGGCTATGATTACGAGTCCGATGGTGAGAAGACCTTTATTTTGAAGATAATAGAGGTTGCCATGTATGATGACGAAGAGTTTCTTCAGGGAAATGAGGCCTTTAACAGCCTGATTGACGATATCGTCATGGCAGGTGATTCACTGGATGAATTCGAAGTGGACAAAGAAGTGCAGCTTGAGAACACTGCTAATGCGCTTTCTAAGGAAATGCTCTACACAAAATTCCTGCAGGGACAGATGATAGTCGGTGTTGCAGGTGGGATCTTCAATCCTGTATATCTTAACAGAATAAGTAATTATGCTGTACTGAAATACAGAAGGAGATTTCTAAAAAGCAAAGTGAGTTCGAGACCTTCCTCACTATAAATAAAACTACAGGAGAGAATATGTTATGAAAGAAAAAACACTAAATCTGACAAGAGCTGCTCTCATTGCAGCTCTTTATGTTGTATTAACTTTTTTGTCACAGATGTTTGG
>JAQXRN010000038.1 GCA_029218545.1 Bacillota bacterium
CAGGCCGTGGAACAGATCGAAGCAAAGCCCCTGCCGCTGAGTTCCAAGGTGGCAGTTGACAAAGAGGACTTTCAAAATCTTGTCACAGCGGCGCAGAAATTTGTGGTGCAGGAGAAGCAGGAAGGCAAGCTGAAAAAGCTCCTGAAGGAAGCAAAGAAAACCATTGCCGATCTGAAAGCAAAAATCGAATCGCTGGTGGCAGAGCTTACAGCAGTTAAGGACGAATTGGCGCAGTACAAGTCCATCCGTGGGCAACTCCGCACAGCAGATCTGGAGCAGGAAAACTATCGGCTCCGCAAAAGGATTCTCACCTATGAGGATGTGATTTCTCGCAATAATCTGTGGTCGTATTTTTCAAAACACAAGGAAAAAGTCGCCACAAAGAAAGATACACGATGATTTTCTAAGTCGATTTCCGATAGTATCAGTCCACCGCAGGTAAATCTTCTTGCAAAAAAGCGATAAAGATGTTATATTTATGATATATACCTGCGGTGGAGGTGCTATAAATGAGTTTTAGTAATGATATAAAGATGATCCGCCACAAATGTTTGATGAGTCAAATAGAGTTTGCTGAAGCATTAGGCGTGTCGTTTGCCACTGTCAATAGATGGGAATCAGGAAGAAGCAAACCAAATTTCAAGACTATGAAGTTAATCAATAGTTTTTGCGAAACTCATGGGATCGACTTCGATGTAAGCAAGCAGTTAACGGAGGAAGAATAAAATGATATATAATGTGATAGATCTGTTTGCAGGAGCTGGTGGATTGAGCCTTGGCTTTAAGCAAACAGGGCAAGTGAAAATAATTGCTGCCGCAGAAAACAATTTGAACGCCAGAAAAACTTACAAGAGGAATTTCAAGCTGGCACGGCTGTATTCTGATGTGAGAACAATAGACTATGCGGAATTGCAAGATACTGTTGGTCCTGTTGATATTGTGATTGGTGGGCCACCGTGTCAGGGATTTTCGAATGCAAATCGCCAGCACACGACAGTTATCAGCATGAACAATAGACTTGTAAAAGAGTATGTCCGTGCAATATGCGAACTGAATCCGAAAGCCTTTGTCATGGAAAATGTTGCTATGTTGCGTTCCCAGGTTCATAGATTTTTCCTTGAAGAACAAGACCTGGATAACGAAAGAATTATGGCACTTCCTTTGTCAGAGGATAAGATTGAGATTTTGCCCAAATGTGTGAATTTTGATAATTCTATTGCGTTCCTCGAAAACGCACGGGCAGAAATGGGATATGCTTGGGCGGAAAGTTTTTATAAAATCATCAATATTCTTTATCGTTATCGAATTAACCCCGCCAAATTTGATGCTACCCTTGAAAAGTATCAGAGGAAGCTGATTGCACAGCTTGGTGAGGTTTTGAAGATAACTGCTGAAGCGGAAAAACTCAATGTTTTGCAGGAAAACGATGCGAAAATGGCAAAGGCAATATTACAGTATATTGAGCAAAAAGATAATTTTGATGATACTGTATTGGCGATTAGTAATTCCATCATGATGCAACGAGCAATCATGAAAATCAAAGAGTTAACCGACAATAACATTCATATTTTTGAATACAAAGAAGATAACGGTAGCTTAGTTGCAGTAGTCAAGTCTTACCCTGTATTGGATTACATTAGAGCTATTTTGGAGAATGAGCCTTATAGCTACACTTTAAGCGAAAATACGCTTAATGCAATCCATTATGGTGCTCCGCAAAGAAGGGAACGCTTCATTATCGTGGGCCTCAAAAAAGAAATGAACGTCAAATATATTGCCCCTAAAATTAGATTTACAGAAGGCAATTATAGAACTGTCCATGATGCGATTGCAGATATTCAGGATGTAATCCCGTTTACCGAGGTGACTGGAGATTACATTGAATTGGAAGCTCATCCAAATGCGACAGGATTGGAAAAAGAGTTGAGAGGTCGAGCGCTGTATAATCACATTACGACAGCAACCAGAGAAACAGCAATGGCGAGATTTAAGGCACTCAAAGCGGGTGAGAATTTCCATGATCTTGATCCTAAGCTTAAAACGACTTATAGCAACGCAGACCGTACGCAAAACACTATCTATATGCGTCTGAAATATGATGAACCGTCTGGAACTGTTGTTAATGTACGCAAATCCATGTGGATTCATCCCGAGCTGGATCGTGCCATTTCCATTCGTGAAGCAGCCAGATTGCAGACTTTCCCGGATAGCTTCATTTTTGAAGGAACAAAAGATTCACAATACCAGCAGGTTGGTAATGCAGTACCTCCGTATTTAGCAAAGGCTATCGCAGATAGTGTCATTAGCATCTTGAATAATGCGGCAGAATGAAAAATGGGTCACTCCAACGGATTTCGGAGTGACCCATTTACTTTATGCGGTTACTTTATCGGGACCCTTGCAAATCTCAGTCGCTTTAGCAAGAATCTTATCGTGAATACGCTGCTCAGGCAGACAGTCCAAAATATAAATGCCACCAAGCAAGTTGAGGTACTTTGCCAGTTCGCCAACAACGTTTGTGTCAATCGGCAATCCCTGCGCCTTGGCTTCTATTATCGCACCAAGGAAAGGACGGATAATAGACGGATTGTTGGAAGTATTTCTTTCCAAAATGTGCATGATGTAGTCTGAGCTTTCACACACAAATTTCGTGAGTTCCCAAGGGTCAGAACGCTTTTCGTCATATGTAAGACGCCCGATCCACCATAGTCTGGATAAGGCATTTCTCGTTAAAGAGCGTCTGGCACCAAAGCCAAAGAAAAAGTGTTGCTGTACATTGCCAACGGTACATTTCTTGTTAATATCCCATCTGTATTTTACATAGTCCCAGAAAGGTCCAAGGCACAGTCCTGCCCACAAACGCTCGTCTGAAGCCTGAGAATCAGACAGAAAACGAAGGTTCCCGTAAATACGTTTGACGTTTTCGGCTTCCGTAAGGAAAGGCTTATCCGCAGTCATATCCAAACTAAAATCAGGAATTTCGGCAAATTTTGTGTCAGAGAACAGAGCGTTACCCAGCTCTTCCTGCAACCAGTCAGAGGAATCTTGCTTAAAATTATCAACCCAGCTTTTGAGGTTGGACTTGATAATGTCAATATTGTCATAGCTTACAAATTGTAGCTTCATTACTCGTCACCTCCTGCTACGCCAAAGCTACTTGTCAAAAATGTAAATGCGTCCGTAACCGGATTGTTTATCAGTTTTTGGGCAAGAACTAAGCAGTTTTGGTTGTTAAAATCCTCGCTTTCGATATCGCAGTCGAATTGCGTTAAAAGAGCTTTTGATAAAACTTTATACCATAATGTGTCAGAGTTCTCACTTCGCTCCTGAATAGGTAAAGCTCTCAGTTCTTCTAATACATACACGAGAGCAGGTACAACAGTAAGAGAGTTGAGAATAGGCTGTGCCAGAGGGGTAGCACTTAGGGCTTTATAGCTATAAAAATCGCTAAGGGGAAGCTTGATGATAATTTTGCGCTGAGACATATCAACCAGCATTTGCTTACAACTTTCGTCAGGATTCTTGCTGATGTTGAAAATGGATGGGGTATTTGCGAGATCATCAATATCTTTTGAAATATCCACCGTTACCATTTTTCCTACAGCCATTACGCAGCCAGCTTCAATATCAAAGGCGATCCCTTGATAATCTTCATGGAAGTCAGGGCTGGTAAAGCCTTTCAAATCATCGACCGCTACCACAAACGGACAAATTTGCAATTTGCCGTTTAAAGCCTTATTCAGCAGGGTATACACTTCGCTGACCTTATCTGTTTGGACAACTGTACGGAAACCGGTCTGTGCACACTCTAAATGGTAAACAAACTTTGCGACGCCCTGCTTGATGCAGTCCTGAAGGCTTTGACAAGTGAGGGTAGCAAGGAAGTCGATACGCAGATCATAGCCATCACGCACAATATCAATGGCTACATCAAAAGCCCCGTTTCCATAATCGTTTGAATAAGAGGACAGGACAGGATACGGATATAATTTATACTTGATTTCCATACGCCTTCACCTCCAAAGAACAATAGTCGTGATAATCAAGCTGAATATTAAGCCTGATAGCTTTTTTTTCGGTAAATGCCAGATTTGTGATTCTGTTCTTATCGAACTTCAAATCAGGGCACTCAGAACAAGAAGCTGCAACAATAGATGCTTCGTAGTTTTGAGATTCAGCTGACATAAACACTTCTAAAATGCCATTCGTAGCAGAGGAACCAGGGGTAAAGACAATCGTATACTCACCAGTGGACTTGTTACGAACCACGTTACGAACACTTGCTGCAGAAATAGCAGACAGTTTCTTACGATGTTCTACAGGAACATTGCCACCGCCATCGCCGGGGTTGTTACCACCGCCGTTGCCGCCGTGTCCGCCCTGACCTTGACTACCGCTACCACCTTCACCGGGAAGATCAGTAACAATAATATCACCTTCCTCATCGTCCACGAGAGTTTGTCCGGGTTCTCCGGTCTGGGTTCCGGAAGGCTTTGGTGCAACTTCGTTCACACGGATTTTAATATCTTTAATACTATCCTGCAATGCCTCAGTACGTTCCTGATTCAGGGACTTATCAAAGTCACTGGCAGAAAGGTATTCACCGACAGTCGGATCAAGAGCTTCTTCACTTTCGTCGTTTTTCATTTCATCCAAGGATGCCTTGATGAAACGTGTCAGCGTAGTAAGCAGGCGCTTGGCTTTGCTTTTGTTTTCGGCACGTTCCACTTCCCATTCGAGATGCTGCGGGTTTTCAAGGCTACGGAGATACGAGTTGATAGCATCTCCCTCAATGAACAGTGTGCCAGCAAATGGAATCAATCCGTTGATGTTTCCCTTGTCTTTGATTTTCATGCCTGTCTGACGAATCATTGCAACTCGTCTACTAAAAGACGGCATAATCATCAATTTCAGGGTGAGTTTGCCGATGGTTTCAGGATCATCAGTGAGTTCTTTAGTGAATGTTCTTGCTAATTTCTCGTCCGTAAGTGCCTGATAGTATTCATCAGCGTGTTCATTGAAGTATTCCTTATGAGAAATCATCAAATCAGCAAGAGTATCCTTGCTGATAATAGTTTCATCAACATCTACCACCAGCGTTCCGTTATAAATGGCATAAAGGAAGCCGTCCAAAACGGAAGCAACCATCTGGTTCTGCCATCCTTTATCACCATTAAAAGCGGCGATAAAAATATCTGTTCCAGAGTTTTCGGTACTGCGAGAGTAAGCAGGATCTAAGGAATACTGCTTGTACATAGGGCTGTTCTTATCATTGCCATAGAATCCTGTTCCCTGGGTGATTTCATTCTTCTTGTTCTTAAATGAAGTCAATCTGGAAACACCCTGAGATGCACAAAGACCATCTTTATCACTGGTGCTATAGAAAACAGTTCTAAGCGAAGAACAGGCATACGGAGCAAATTTACCAATGCCAAAAGATCCGCCATGACTGCCGGATTTATCGGATGCACCTGAAGATTTTGTTAAGTTACACCAAGGAGAGTTGTATTCTTCACGGGAGCCAACAAGACCGGAAGTGTTAAAGTCGCTGATTCTTAAACAGGTGATAGTAGGTTTATGTATTACATCCAGCGCCTGCTTAAAGAAAGTTTTAGCTTTGGTAGATTGTTGCTGTGACCAAAAATCCAAAGCTCGCTTGAGGGCATCTTCTAAGTTGCTGTAGTCTGGAATTTTACGAGGATCGATTTCAAAGGTTTTGAATTCAATACGAGTAGGTTCGCCGTTTTCAAGAGCAGCGTCCAGAGAGTTCTGGCAGATTTCTCGTGCCAGAGACTTAATTGGTGTACCCTTGAAAGTTTCAACGCCAGAATCGGCAATGCCGAAAATCTGACCATAGTTATTTGATGGAAAGTTCCACTTCTGTATAAGATTGAACATATTTCTCACCTCTTGCGCTTGCTCAACGAGAACCTGGTTGCTTTCTCGGGTTCAACTTTTGTGAATTTCTTTTTTGCTTCTCGTAGTTCCTGTTCGATTGCCTGGAAAATCTCCTCTACTTCATCCTGTGTATATTCATAGACGGAAGTATTTGAACAATTGCCAAGGAGCTGCAAGGTATCAATGATTTTGTTTGTTCTGGCTTCAGCAAGCCTAACGAACTTATCGTGCTTGCTTTCTTCGGCCTGTTTCTTCATAGGAAATCCTCCTTCCTGTTTGATTATATAGTAGCACTCAAATGTCGAACAGTCAATAACATTTTAGAAATATTAGATAATATATCGAGAATGTTACGCATAATAAACACAAACAGAACTGCTATTTTAAGTAATATTATTAAAATACTATTTTCAAAATTAAATTCAAGAGTGTGGATGTGCATAACATTTTAGAAATATTGCCTGTTATTATAAAAGAAGACTATCAGTTTTGTCGCTATTGGATTGCTATAGACGCTATATAAAGAATCAACCGAGCAGCTAATTACTGCCCGGCTGATTTTCTGTTATTCTTCCATGACCTCTAACATCATCCTGGCACCCAGCTTAAAGCCATTCTGGAATATCAGGCAATCCGTTGTCATCTGGTGCTCACGAACGGCATCTGTATAGCAAGTGAACAGTTCTTTTTGCTCGTCTGTCATAGTGGCAAGAAGCTTTTCTTCGTTTCGAGTAATCAGTCGAAGTACTTCCTTGTACTCCTTACAAGAAGAAGTGTCATACTCCGTGGGTTCAATATTCCCATACCAAAATTCTTCAAGGATTCTCATACCGCATCCTCCCCGTAGATCTGTTCATTGAGGACGATTTCCTCTGCACGGTTGCGGATGTTGTTCATGGCTCTGACCCATGCCATCTGATCCTGTGCTTTCAGCTGCTCATCGATGCCTTCTTTCTCTGCCAGCTGCGCCACAAGCATATCGAGCTTGGTGCGAGCTTGAGTATCAATGTCAACGAGATAGCTGAACAGCTTGCCGCTGAGAACAAGATCGGAATAGATCGTAGGACGATGTTCTCTGAGGTACTGTTGGTGCTTTCTGCCCCAGATACCGATGGTGTGTACTTCTTCATCCGGAATGACCAGACACGGCAGATAATAATCTCCATGCAGTTCATACCAAAGGCCGTTGCTATTATCGTAGATGAATTTTTCCATGTTGCAAACCTCCATGTATTATTTGAATGTAGTAGTGCCGAGTGGTTTTGAGGTGAATCGGCCAGCGGAGGTTGCATTTATAGCCGTGGCTACAAAATGGCTACAGAATTCGTAAAGACGCTACGGATAGCTTAAAATGTGTGGAATATTTGGACAAAAACCGCATTTTTAATGCGTATTATCACAAGAAATTAAGGTCTGGCACTCGAGTGGGAATAACTAGCAAAACCCGCAAAGCCTTGAAAACACTGGGTTTTTGAAACGGAAACGGGGCATTTGATAGCAAATTGATAGCAGATACCAAAACCGGATTTACTTTGTTCACTCCCGTATAGCGGGTGGCTTGCGGGTAAATCTTCCATAT
>JAQXRN010000039.1 GCA_029218545.1 Bacillota bacterium
TTTCTGAAGATAATGATTATGTGTACAATGGTGATTTTGAAGCAACATTAAACAGCCAGGGTTTTCCTGAAAGCTATAAGCCTTATTTGCGTAAGCTTCATGCGAACCATCCAAACTGGGTGTTTAAAGCACAGAATACAAATCTGTCATGGAATGATGTAATTGTATCCGAAAGTAAAGTTGGACGAAATCTAGTTCACAACTCAGCGGATGATTCTTGGAAATCAAAGGAATATGGAGCATATGACTATAATACCAATCAATACGTGGTATTTGACAGCGGCGGCTGGGTTGCTGCATCAAGAGGAATCATAATGTATTACATGGATCCAAGGAACTTCTTGGATGAAAATGGAATATTCCAGTTCATGTCTCATTCTTATGATTCACTGACACAGACTAAGGAAGGTTTGCAGAAACTTGTTGCAGGAAGCTTTCTGGCAAACAAATTCCCTGAAAGCGGATATGATACATATTCTGATGCATTGATTTATGCGGGACAGCAGTCAAATGCAAATCCTTATGTCCTTGCTTCAATGATTCTTGTGGAGCAGGGTAATAATGGCAGTGGTAAGAGTATTTCTGGCACAGTAAGCGGATATGAAAACCTTTATAATTATTTTAATGTTAATGCGTACAGCACCTCAGCTCAAAGCGATGCCGTAATCAATGGTTTGATTTATGCTAGAGAGAAGGGCTGGACTACAAGAATTAAATCAATTGTAGAAGGAGCTAAACATTACGCAACAAATTATATAAACAATAACCAGAATACTTTGTATTTGAAGAAGTTTAATGTTATGAACGGATTCAGCAATGTGTCCACTCATCAGTATATGACAAATGTTTCCGGTGCGGCACAGGAAGCGGCAAAGCTTAAAAGCGGTTATGCAGGTAGTGATACTATTACTTTCTATATTCCTGTTTACAAGGAGATGCCTGCTTCGGCTTGTCCTTTGCCATCTAGCGGCAACAACGATTACTTCTTGAAATCTCTTGAAGTTTCAGGATATGATTTGTTACCGGACTTTAATATGTACACTGACAAATATGAACTGGTTGTTGGAAGCGATGTGACTTCAATAAATGTAAAGGCAGTAGCTAATAATTCTGATTCCAGAGTTTCAGGAGCAGGAACTGTTAATTTAACAAGCAATGTTACAGATGTTAAAATCGTTGTAACTGCATCCAGTGGAGAAAGTAAGACATATGTAATAACTGTGGCAAGGGCTTCCGGAGGATCTGCCAACATCAGCAGCTCAAAGTATAAGGTTGGAAGTGAGATTACAGGAGTAGGTTTTAACACATCAGTTGACAGCTTTAAATCAAACATTTCTGTTCCATCTGGACACTCTTTTAAGGTTCTCGACAAGAATGGCAATGAAATGACTACAGGCAATGTTGGGACTAACACAAAGGTTGTGGTTTACAACGGCAGTCAGGCAGTTACAAGTATTCCGATCATAATAAAGGGTGATGCAAATGGCGATGGAAAGGTATCTTCCGCAGATGTTTTATTTGCACAACGTTATATTATAAATACATATAACTTGTCGGGTGCTTATTTGAAAGGCGCTGATGTTAATGGCGATGGTAAGGTTAGTTCTGTAGATGTATTGTTTATGCAGCGTAGTATTATTGGAACTTATGAAATAAAGAATTAACAGGGGTAAAAATGAGCAAAAAACGTGGTTTACTGATTTTATTGATAAGCTTAGCTTTAGTTTTTTCCAGTGTCACAGTAGCCTTTGGCGCAGCAAGTCTTAATGTAAGCGGAGGTAAATCTGTCACAAAAGGAAGCACTGTTACAATTACATGTGTGTATACTGCTGAAACAGTTGGTGTAGGGGCTGCAAATATAAGTTATAACTCGTCTGTGTTGCAATACACGGGATGTTCTGGGGCTGTTGCACCATCATCCGCATCAGGGGTAATAGCGGTATCCTTTGGTGATGGTATGCAGTCATCTTCAAGAACCTTTTCAATAAGCTTTAAAGCTTTAGAGGCGGGCTCAAGTAATGTTAGTGTTTCTACTACGGATTTAGTTGATTACGATGGAAATGTTCTAAACTTTCCATCAGGAAGCACTACAGTTACTGTTACTAATCCTGCACCTCAGGTTTCTTCCAATGCAAATTTATCAAGCCTGAAGGTTTCAGCTGGAAGCCTTTCACCTGCTTTTTCTGCAGGAAGAACTTCATATACTGTAAATGTAAATGAAGATGTTACTGTATGCACAATAAGTGCTTCTGCAGCAGATTCTGATGCAAAAGTTTCTGTTTCAGGCTCTAAAAATTTAATAATGGGAAATAATGTTAGAAAAGTCACAGTGACCGCACCAAGTGGAGCTACTAAGACTTATACAATTACAATCATTCGTGGCAACGCTGATGAAGGTAATAAAGACGACCCAAATGAAAATGAGGATGAATCAGAGTCATTAACAGTTACAATAGGTGATGTGAAGTACATAATCCAAGAAAACATTAATCCCGAAGATGTTCCGGAGGAATTTCTCCTTGTTGTTGGAAAGTATGACGGAAAAGATATTCCTTTAATTAAGGACGCCGATTTGAAATACACCTTGGCTCTTTTGAAAAATGATACAAACAGTGATGTTAAATGGTTTTTCTATAATGAGGAAACGGGAGAATTCACAGAGACTGCTGCATTATTACCTGATGAGATAATGAATCTTGTAAAGCTATCTGCAGGTGACAAAAAAGCAGAGGATACCGGATTATTTAGTGACAGCACAATGATACTTTTAATGATATTTGCCGGAACTTTAAGCATATTGATTGTAGTTGTGATTGTTTTACAGGTAAAACTGCTTAAAGGCAAAGATAAGAATAAAAAAGTTAAAAATAATGAAGAGAGCAGAGAATAATTCCTGCTCTCTTTTCACATAAAATCATACTATTTAAGATTGTAACTAAAATTCATATTTTTTACCCTGCCAGGTATCCCTTAGATGCAGTTGTTCATCTATGCGATTAAGAATAGTACGCTTATTAAAACTCCAAGCAGGGGTCAATAAAATCGGTCTTGGGGCATCTCCGGTTAACCTGTGTATAGTCACATGAGGGGGAATGAGTTCAAGGCATTTTACTATTAAATCCACATATTCATCGATAGAGTTAAATGAATTGTAGTTACCATGACTTTTTTCCATTGCGGAACCCTTTACAATGTTAAGCAGATGAAGTTTAACTCCAAACAAACCGGGAATCTTTGATATATATTTTACCGATTCAAGCATCATTTCTTCAGTTTCTCCAGGTAACCCTAATATTAGATGTACAACAAATTTAATATTTCTTTTGTAAAGTTCATTTACTGCCTTGTCAAATATTTCTAAATTGTAGCAGCGATTGAAGCTGTCAGCAGTTGACTGATGTATTGTTTGCAGTCCAAGTTCAATCCAAAGAAAGTTAGTTTTATTTATTTCATCTAAAAGTTCAAGGACATCTTCATCTAGACAATCAGGTCTCGTTCCGATGACAAGTCCTTCGATTTTTTTGTTGCCAAGTACAGCATAATATTTTTCTCTAAGTTCTTGTACCGGTGCATATGTGTTGGTATGATTCTGAAAATAGGCCAAATATTTCGCATCAGACCATTTATCTGAAAGAAGATTAATCTGATCTTCAATATTTGATGCAAATTCACCGCTACCTGAATCGGAGCAGAAGCTGCATCCACCGTAGCCCTTACTGCCATCTCTGTTTGGACATGTAAATCCACCGTCTATGGACAGTTTTATGGTTTTCTTGCCAAAGTAATCTTTAAGCCATTTGCTTGCCTGATAGAAGCGTTTTTCGCCATATATATCAGGCTTTTTAACCTTAAAATTTTCATTCATATTATCTTAAATCCTTTGAAATATTTACTTGCTATGATATAATATAATGATATCAAATTGATACTTTATCGACAAGTATGTTTATATGTAGAAAGAAGATTTTTATGATAAAAAAGCTTGAACCCCAGGTAAACCCTATTATCGAAAATACTTCTGAAGAGGGGCTTGCAGTAGGAATGGTTATGACGGATGTTAATAAAAAAAGACTACTGCTTCACTCCTGTTGCGGACCATGCAGCACAGCTTGTATTGAACGCGTCTTGGGAGATTATAAGATAACCGTTTTTTTCTATAATCCAAATATTACTGATCCAGAGGAATATGAAAAAAGAAAAGCTGCTCAGATTAAGTTTTTAAATGAATATAATGATAATCTTGCTGAAGAGGAAAAAGTAGAATTTATAGAAGGAGAATATCTTCCTGAAGAGTTTTTTAATGTTGCGGCTTGCTATGCAGATGAACCTGAGGGAGGTGCCAGGTGCACAGAGTGTTTTAAACTCAGACTCGAAAGGACTGCCCAGGCAGCATTAAAAACAGGAAACCACATTTTTGGAACTACTCTTACAGTAAGTCCGCATAAAAATTACAATTTAGTGTCCGCAATCGGTTGCGAACTTGCAAAGAAATATAACATTGAATTTCTTGACATTGATTTCAAGAAAAAAGCGGGATTTCAAAGAAGTATAGAAATGTCAAAGGAATATCAGCTTTATAGGCAGAGATACTGTGGATGCGAATTTTCAAAATATTTTTAGAAGGAGAACACATGATGAACCAACTAATTTTACCAGAAAACTATGATGCGATTATAGACTTAATGGAAAGTCAGAGGGCAATCAAAAAAATCAAAGATTATTTTCAGCAGGAGCTCGCATACGGTTTAAATTTACGCCGTGTTTCAGCACCACTTTTTGTTGACCCGAATACAGGATTAAATGATAACCTGAATGGAGTAGAAAGAAGAGTAACTTTCACTTTAAAGGGTATAGATGAATTGGAAGTTGAAGTAGTACAGTCTCTTGCAAAATGGAAGAGAATGGCACTTGG
Source organism: Bacillota bacterium (assembly GCA_029218545.1). Taxonomy (GTDB): domain Bacteria; phylum Bacillota; class Clostridia; order Peptostreptococcales; family Anaerovoracaceae; genus Fimisoma. The sequence continues at coordinate 4,913 of JAQXRN010000039.1, forward strand.
AAGATATGGAATCAAACCGGGACATGGCATATATACCGATATGAACGCCATGAGAAGAGATGAAGATTTATACAACCTTCATTCAGTGTATGTTGACCAGTGGGACTGGGAAAAGGTTATTACAAAAGAGCAGAGAAATGAAGAATATTTAAAAGAAGTTGTAACTACCATTTATAATGCAGTCAAGAATTTAGGGGACTATGTAAACAGACTGTACAGAGGTATTCAGACAGAAATTCCAAATGAGATTTTCTTTGTTACAACTCAGGAATTGGAAGATATGTACCCTGACTATACTCCAAAGGAGAGAGAGGATGCCATTACTAAGGAAAAGGGAGCCGTATTTATCATGAAAATTGGCGGCAAGCTGGCATCAGGTGAAAAACATGATGGTCGTTCACCTGACTACGATGATTGGGAATTAAATGGCGATATTATTCTTTGGAATGAGATACTAGACAGAGCTTTTGAAATTTCATCAATGGGAATCAGAGTAGATTCAGAAGCTATGAAAAAACAGCTTATGGAAGCCGGATGTGAAGAAAGAGCGCAGTTAGAGTACCAGAAAGCTGTAATTGAAGATAGGCTGCCATATACAATCGGTGGTGGAATTGGACAGAGCAGACTATGTATGTTTTTCTTGAGAAAGGCGCATATCGGAGAGGTACAGGCTTCAGTATGGCCAAAAGAAATGGTAGAAATCTGCGAAGCAAACAATATTCACCTGTTATAAGGGAGATTTATGGTTTATATTAATGTGGTTGTTGACAATAAGAGCAAATATACGGATAGCTTATATACATATAAAGCAGGTGATGATGTACAGGTAGGCGATCTTGTAGCCTTGCCATTTGGCAAATATGACAAGGAAAAACAGGCAATTGTATGTCAGATTGTAGATGAGCCTGATTGTCCTGACGATGTAATAAAAACCATATTTGGAATAAAAGAAAAACAATTCTTTACTGAAGAAATAATTAAGACAGCACTTTGGATGAAGCAAAGATATGGGATAAAGTATTATGATGCCATAAGATGTTTCATTGCACCCGGGAAGCCACCAAAAGAAGGTAAAGAAAAGGAACCATACAAGAACATTAAAGGTAAATATGAGAAGCCTGAGAGTCTTACAGAGGAGCAAAGCCTTGCAATAGACAAAATTAATAGAGCAATTACGGAAGGTGAACAAGAAAATTTTCTTGTTCACGGCGTTACGTCCAGCGGTAAAACTCAAATATATATGGAGGTTATTGAAAAAACTCTTTCACTTGGGAAGAAAGCAATAATGCTTGTTCCGGAAATTTCTCTGACAAAGCAGGTGATTGAAGTATTTGCTGGTCGTTTTGGTAAAGAGAAGATTGCTGTATTGCATAGCAAGCTTACCCAAAGGGAAAGATATGATGAATGGAAACGCATAAAAGATGGTAAGGTTGACATTGTTATAGGCGCTAGACTAGGTGTATTTGCACCTATGAAGGATATTGGACTTATTGTAATGGATGAAGAACATGAGGCAAGTTACAAAGCTGATATGACGCCTAAATATGAAACTGTGGATATCGCTATAAAGAGGCTTACCTATTATAAAGGGGTTCTTCTTCTTGGCAGTGCGACTCCTTCCGTCGTTTCATACCAGAGAGCAAAAGATGGTATATATAAGCTTTTGCAGCTGAAGGAAAGGTATAATAAGACGCCACTTCCAAAAGTTGATATTGTTGATATGCGAGCAGAACTTAAGGAAGGGAATATGACCATCTTCAGCAGGAAGCTGTATTCCAAAATGAAGGATGAATTGGAAGCCGGAAGACAGGTTATTTTGCTTCAGAACAGAAGAGGCTATTCAAATTTTGTCTCATGCAGAGAATGCGGAAAGGTATTAAAATGTCCTGAATGTGGTATATCCCTTACATATCATAAAAATATAGAAAAAATGGTATGCCACTATTGCGGACGTAAGTCCGATGTTCCTGATAGTTGTCCGGAATGTGGAAGTTCATATATTAAATATTTTGGCATAGGAACACAGCAGGTTGAAGAAGCCGCTACAGAGTATTTTCCCGAATACAAAGCAGACAGGCTGGACATAGATGCTCTAAAGACAAGACGCGACCTTGACATAATATTGGATTCTTTCGCTAAAGGCGAAACTAAGATTCTGGTGGGAACGCAGCTTGTTTCAAAGGGGCTTGACTTTAAAAATGTAGGACTTGTGGGTATTATTGCTGCCGATTCAGGTTTGAATATTCCCGATTACAGATCCTCTGAAAGAACCTTTCAACTTATTACACAGAGTTCAGGAAGAGCAGGTAGGGGCGATGAACAGGGAACTGTAATAATTCAGACTTATGAACCGGACAATTATGTTCTGAAAAATGCTCAAAAACATGATTATGAAAGCTTTTTTGAGGAAGAGATATATATTCGGAGGATGCTCGACTATCCCCCATTTTCTGATTTAATTATGGTAAATTTTACTTCATCAGAGGAGGCGACAGCCGTATCTACGGGTATAAGATGCCAAAGGTATATGGAAAATGCCCTGTTAAAGTCAGGGCTAGGCAGGCAAAACAAGATCCTTGCGCCTAGGATTTCCAGCAATTTCAAAGGAAAGGATTCTTTTAGGTACTATATTTTTATAAAGTGCCCCAAGGGAGAAAGAAATAAATATATCTATTATTTAGATTGTTTTAATAAATTATTGATAAATGAGAGAATAAACTGTGCTATGGATATAGATGTAAACCCATACAGCACTTATTAGTTTGGAGGTTAAAATGGCTTTAAGAAATATTGTAGTTGAAGGCGACGAAATTTTAAGAAAAAAATGCAGAGAAGTTTCAGAAATTAATGATAGAATCAAGATGACTCTTGAAGATATGCTGGAAACTATGAGAGAACAGATGGGTGTAGGTATTGCAGCACCGCAGGTTGGAATCATGAGAAGAATGTTTATTGCTGAACCAGAACCAGGAAGAGTATATTATATGATTAATCCTGTAATTCTTGAACAGAGCGGAAGTCAGTTGGATGACGAGGGCTGTTTAAGCGTTCCAGGTATGATTGGTACAGTTGAAAGACCTTATTATATCAAGATGGAAGCTCTTGATATTGACGGCAATAAGCAGATTTATGAATTCAGCGATTTTGATGCAAGAGTAATGTGTCACGAATATGATCATCTTGACGGTATCTTATACACTGATAAGGCCACTAATATCAGAAGCGCAGAAGAAGCTTATGACGAAGATTCTTATGAGGAAAACTAAAAACATTAGTGAATGTAAATAGGTGAGAAAAATGAAAACAGTTTTTATGGGAACGCCTGACTTTGCAGCAGAGTCTTTGAAGGCACTTTATAACAGCGACAATGAGGTTGCATTGGTGATAACACAGCCTGACAGAGCAAAGAACAGAGGAAAAAAGGTACAGTTTACCCCTGTAAAAGAGGTAGCACTGGTACATGAAACTGAAGTAATGCAGCCTGAAAAGATAAAAGAAAATGACGAAGTGATGGCAAAACTTCATGAAATCGATCCTGATATCATAGTGGTTGCAGCTTATGGACAGATTCTTCCGGAAGAAATTCTAAACCTTCCTAAATATGGTTGCATAAACGTTCATGCTTCACTTTTACCTAAACTCAGAGGAGCATCTCCTATTCAGCATGCCATAGTAGATGGGGAAAAGACAACAGGCGTTACAATAATGCAGATGGCAAAAGGGCTCGACACAGGTGATATGCTTACAAAATCGTCTGTAGAGATAGGCACAATGAACGGAAGCCAGCTTCACGATAAACTGGCGGAAATTGGTGGTAAACTTTTAGTTGAGACACTGGGTTTAATTGAAAATGGAGAGGTTATTGCAGTTCCTCAGGATCCTGAAGAAGCAACATATGCAGGACTTATTTCTAAAAAAGATGGACATATAGATTTTACAAAGAGCCCTGAATCAATTGAGAGATTAATTAGGGGCTTTGATCCATGGCCTGGTGCTTTCTGCCAATATGATGATGAAGTATTTAAATTTTGGAAGGCAGTACCAACTTTAGATAAAACTGAAGCACAGCCAGGTACAATTGTAGATATTATCGACAACGGAATAAAGATTTCTTGTGGTGGCAAGATACTTATTGTCACTGAAATACAGACGCCAGGCAAAAAAAGAATGGCGGTTAGCGATTATCTTAGAGGAAACACCTTAAGTATAGGAAGTAGATTTTATTAAGAAAAAAGGGGTAAAAAAATGGGTTATTCAATGAGTACATTAATATTCTTTGTAGCAGTAATTTTTACGATGTATGCACAAAGCAAGGTTAACTCCGCATTTAGGAGATATTCTAGAGTTAGAAATGAAAGAGGATTTACAGGCGCAGAGGCAGCAAGAAGGGTTCTTGATGCCAATGGCCTTAATGATGTTGCAATTGAGCATGTAAGAGGAAGCCTGACAGATCATTATGATCCACGAAAAAGAGTTTTGAGATTATCAGAATCTGTTTATGGAGTACAGAGTATCGCTGCTGTAAGTGTTGCGTGCCATGAGGCAGGGCATGCTATTCAGCATGCTGAAAACTATTCGCCATTATCCATAAGAAACAGCATTTTTCCTGTAGTAAACTTTGCATCAAGGTTCTGCTGGATTCTTATCATCATGGGATTGGTTTTCTCAGCTACAAACAATTATTTAGGCAACATGATTTTTAATATTGGTGTCATTTTCTTTGTTGCAGTAATAGCTTTCCACGCAATCACATTGCCTGTTGAGTTTTATGCAAGCAGCAGAGCCATCGATCAGATGGAAATGCAGGGAGTAATAGTAAGTGAAGAAAGAAGCGGTGCAAAAAAAGTTCTATCTGCAGCTGCAATGACTTATGTAGCATCCCTTGCTGTTGCCATTGCCAATCTTCTTAGAATTCTTGCCATGAGAGGAAGAGATTAATGGATCAGGCTAGAAAGACTGCTTATGAAGTCTTACTTGAAATAGAAAAAGAAATGGCGTATTCAAATTTAGTACTCAATAAATATATTGATAAGAACAGACCGGAAAACAGTGCTTTTGTGAGAGAACTGGTTTACGGTGTTTTGGAAAACAAGATTTTATTGGACTATTATTTAAATATGCTGATACCTTCGGGAATCAAAAAAGTAAAGAAAAAAGAAGCAACCATTTTGAGAATGGGCCTTTATCAGATGCTGTTTTTAGACAGTGTTCCTGATTATGCCGCTGTTAATGAAAGTGTAATTCTGGCTAAAAAATATGCAAGAGGAAGAGATGCTTTCGTTAATGGTGTACTTAGGGGCTTCATGAAGAGAAGAAACGAGCTGATGTTGCCAAAAGAAGGAGATAGGAATTATCTGTCGGTAATGTACTCTTTCCCACAGTGGATAATTGATTTGTGGCAAAATCAGTCAGCTTGCGATGATATTGAAGCTCTTTTGTCGGCATCAAATGCAAGACCTAGATTATCCATAAGGGTTAATACCGCCAAAATCGATACCAATGCACTCATTAAATTGTTGGAAAATCAAGGCTTCGAAGTGGAAAGTGGTTCTTTCTCAGAGAGAACTTTGCATATTAAGGGAAGTGGAATCCTTGAACTGCCGGAATATACTCAAGGCTTGTTTTCAATTCAGGACGAAGCTTCAACTGTGGCAGCAGATTTAGTAGGCGCTTTACCTGGTGATATAGTCATAGATGTTTGTGCAGCACCTGGAGGCAAGACCTGCGCCATAGCAGAAAAAATGAATAATAAAGGAGTAATTTACTCTTGCGATATTTATGAGCACAAGCTTGATCTGATTAAAAAACAGGCTCAAAGGCTTGGTATTGATGTAATTAAACCTGTTTTGCTTGATGGAACCATTGGTCAGAGCAAGTGGATTGAGAGCGCTGATAAGGTCCTTTGCGATGTACCTTGTTCAGGTCTTGGTGTCATCAGAAGAAAACCTGAAATAAAGTATAAAATAGAAAATGATTATTCAGAACTTATTGAAATACAGAAGAAAGTTCTGAATAATGCTTCAAGATATGTAAAAAGAGGCGGGACTCTCGTCTATAGTACCTGCACCATTAACAGAGATGAAAACGAGAACCAGATTAAGTCTTTTATTGAGGAGCATAGTGACTTCGAAATTGTTACAGAAAAACAATTTTTGCCAACGGAAAGCATTGATGGATTCTATGTATGCAAAATGCTTAAAAGGGGTCAATAGGAGGATTTATGGAAGTTGGATTTAAAACAGACAAGGGAATGAAACGACAGAACAATGAAGATGCCTGTTTCGTTATGTTGCCTGAAAAAGTGTTTCTTGTGGCCGATGGGGTTGGAGGCGGAAATGCCGGTGAAATAGCAAGCAGAACTGCTGTTTCAGAAATTGCAAGCTATATTTCAAATAACCCCATAAAGAATGCCATAAACAAGTATGCCATTGTCAATTATTTTCAGGATGCCATTGAAAAAGCAAACAGTAAAATTTATGAAATGGCGGTTAAATATAAAGAAAACAAAGGTATGGCTACAACTCTGGTGGCGGTATACATAAAGGATGGAAAGGCATATATAGCAAATGTTGGGGACAGTAGAGTATATCTTTTTAGAGATGATGAGTTTTTACAGCTGACAGAAGACCATACATATGTGAACACTTTGGTTAAGGCAGGAATTTTAACAGAAGCACAGGCGGCAGTTGATAGTAGAAAAAATATTATCACAAAGGCATTAGGCGCAGATGTTACTGTAGAGCCTGATTTTTTCCAGGTGGATGTCTCTTGTGGAGATGTATTGATACTTTGTACAGACGGCTTATATGATGAAGTAAGCGAAGAAGAGTTGATTGATGTTATCGACAGCGAAGTATCTATGTCTATTCTTTGCAATCAGCTTATTGAAATAGCAAATACAAACGGTGGGCATGACAACATTACTTTAATTAGCCTAAGAGTAACGGAGGACGATATAAATGAGTAGCAAACTATTGTTAGGAAGATATGAAATAATAGAGAAAATTGGCGAGGGCGGAATGTCTGTTGTCTATAAGGCAAAGGACAGATTGCTGAACAGATATGTCGCAATAAAAATTCTCAGACCTGAATTTATAAAGGATGAAAAGTTTGTAGAAAATTTCAGAAAAGAGTCTCAGGCAGCAGCAGGACTTTCACATCCTAACATTGTAAATGTGTATGATGTTGGCAGAGAAGGCAATATTCATTTTATTGTCATGGAATTAATCGATGGAAAGAGCTTAAGTCAGATTATCGAAGAGCAGGGTAGACTTGACTACAAAGATGCAATAAATATCGCACAACAGGTGGCCTCAGCGTTAAGTCTTGCCCATAAAAACCAGATTATTCACAGAGATGTTAAACCACATAATATCTTAATAACAAGCTCAGGAATTGCAAAACTTGCTGATTTTGGTATTGCAAGAGCTGTAAGCAAGGAAAGCATTGAAGAAGGTAATGAAAAGATTATGGGATCCGTTCATTATTTTTCACCGGAGCAGGCAAGAGGAGCATATGTAGATGAAAGATCTGATATTTACTCTTTAGGAATAGTGCTATTCGAAATGCTGACAGGCAAAGTGCCATTTGATGGTGATAATCCGATAAGCATTGCTTTGATGCATGTAAATGATCCAATACCTTCTGTTACTTCTATAGTCAAAGGTATTCCACCTCAGTTAGAAAAGGTAATAGAAAAGGCAACAAACAAATATCAGTCAAACAGATACAAATCTGCTGATGAGATGATTACTGATTTAGATAATATCGACTTTATTACAAAGGTCATGGGAAGTTCTATTTTTGCAGAACAGATAGAAAACAAAAAGAAAACTTCTGAAGAAGAACCAAAAGAAGAAACCGACATTAAAAAGCTTGTAGAAGTTGAAGAAAAAAAGCCTATAAATAAGACAAAGTTATTTATTATTATTGCCAGCATTATTGTGCTTTTAGCAGGAATTGTTGGATTTGGTTTTATGAACGGATGGTTCGGAGGAAAAAGTGGAGAAGTGACTGTTCCTAGCTTTGAGGGAATGACTTTAAGCGAAGCGATGAAAAAAGCTGAAGAGGTAGGTCTGTCTATCGAAGAAGGTGAACAGGTTTACAGCCCAGACCAGGAAAAAGGATATATCACAGCTCAGACTCCATCAAGCGGCTCAAAAGTAAGCGAAGGAAAGGTTGTTTATGTAAATGTAAGCCTTGGCAAGAAGGATGGCGTTGTTCCTAATCTTATTGATAAAGATTATAAAGATGTAAAAAAATATCTTGAAGATTTAGGATTTGAACTTGGTGTTGTTGTGAAAGTTACAAGTACGAAACCGGAAAACACTATTATTTCGCAATCTATCGAAGCCGGCAAGTCTGCAGAAAGAGGCACTGCAATTGATGTTGAAATCAGTGATGGTAAAGGAAAAGAAATGAAAACTGTACCATTCCTCATTGGTAAAAATATCGATGAGGCTAAAGCAGAGATATTGGCT
>JAQXRN010000040.1 GCA_029218545.1 Bacillota bacterium
GACTGCCCTGGCAGAAGAATATGGCGTCACCTTGCGCAGCATCCAACGGGACATGGAATCCCTACGCTTTTTTCTGATGGAGAAGGGTCTACCACAGGAGGTCATCTATGACCGCTCTATGAAGGGCTATCGAATGGTGAACAGTATTCCGTCCGGCCTGTCCAACAGTGAGATTTTAGCTGTGTGCAAGATCCTCCTTGAGAGCCGCTCCATGCGCCGGGATGAAATGCTTCCGATACTGGACAAGCTGGTGGAATGTGCTGTGCCACAGGAACAGCGGAGGGCAGTCAAGGAACTGATTGCCAACGAGAAGCTACACTATATTGAGCCGCACCATGGGCAAAGCATTCTGAACGGTTTGTGGGATATTGGACAGGCCGTGAAAGAACATCGGGTCATGGAGATCGTGTATGAGCGGATGAAGGAGCCGAAGCTGGTAAGGCGGCGTGTCCAACCTGTCGGTATCATGTTCTCGGAATACTACTTCTACCTGACAGCATTTTTGGAAAACAAAGAATCTTTTGAAAATCCAGATGACCTGTTTCCCACAATTTATCGAATAGACCGTATCCGAAGCTTCAAGGTGCTGGATGAGCATTTCCATGTGCCGTACTCGGAACGGTTTGAGGAAGGCGAGTTTCGTAAACGGGTGCAGTTTATGTATGGCGGCAAGTTGCAGCGAATCAAGTTCCGGTATACCGGGCCATCCTTGGAAGCCGTGTTGGATCGGTTGCCCACGGCGAAGGTTATCCGCGAGGATAACGAAGGCTGGACAGTGGAAGCCGAAGTGTTTGGGAAGGGAATTGATATGTGGTTAAGAAGCCAGGGACACTTTATCGAGGAGGAGCGCTATGAGTCGTGAACTTGACCGAATGAGAAAACAGTCTGCAGCAAAAATTGAAGCTGCAAAGGGGGCACTACATGAGCGAGAAGCCATCGATAGACATTTGACGCAGATTCAAAACGAATATGGCCGGGTGGCCGATATTTCCAAAAGAGCGCCAGCAGTTATTGAGGACGTAGATAAAAAGTTCAAAGAAAAAACAAAGCTGTCAGACAGTGACATCGCATTTCTTTTCCTGTGCACGGCTCTCCAATGCGCTCGCCAATACTTGCTGACAAATGACAAATTTAGAATTACTGCTGCACAGGGAGATGCGTTGGTTAGTGATACGATTGGCCAACTGGTTCCTCCAACATGGGAAGATGTTTTGTTTCAAAGCGTTCCCTATGATGCTATTTCAACGGGAGCCCATATAGCGAATACTGGGCTGGCAGGAGTAAATCATCGCTATGAAACCTTGGGACATGATCCGGTTCTTGGCTGGGTATTTGGAACAGCAAATATTATGACAAACTCTTTGACAAAATCTGATATTGTAACAACCTATCAGATTTCCAACATGAAAATTATTCGCCATTACCCAATGGGAACTCCAGCGATGTTAAACCGAGCAATAGGTTATGCTCAAAATGATCCGATGCTGTTGGCAGCATCTGTAGCTAGGCAGGCAATTCATTACGGTTCGGACTATTTTACATCACAGAGTCTTCCGATTCCGTTAATGGGAACATTGAATCCTGAAATGGCAAAACGATTGATGTTTCCTTACCAGAAGAAAGGTAAGCGGGCTTATATCGATATGTGGAGCATTACCCGTGGTGCAGCTCTCGCTGCGCTTATCAATCAACTGATTGCTGTCATTCATCGGCTGTTCTACGATGAGAGCAGAGATGGAAGCGAGACGATGTATGAAGTGCGTACTCGGAAAATTTTAAGTTATTCAAACGCTCTGGCTGTTGGCAGTAATGTGGTCGTCACTACTATTACTCAAGACCTGACAAAATTAGATGCTGGTGGTATGCTTGAAGCGCTACATCGCTTTATTTCAGATTACCAGTTCATTCAGGCAGTTAAACGAGATTTTCTAAAAGATGAAATTTACAATATGGTCGTCGGAAAACCATATGATTTTATGGAGGGATGATTGATGTTTGGCCGAAAGAAAATGTATAAAAAGGGCTTAGCGGATGCTATGCACGCATATGAGGACTTTGGTAAAAAGCAGGAGGCAGCCTTAGAGTACATGCGTGAAGAAGTCCGCAGCGGGAACAAGAAATTGGAAGATGCCTTGACTAGCCTGGGCGACGACCTAAACGGCATTTACAAACATTTGAACTCCCAAGAAAAAGCAGCCCTGTATCATTTGAGCACACCTATGGACCTCAAAGAGCTTGATGCAGTAGATAAGAGATTGCTCCTGGCAGTTCTGTACCAACTCGCAGAAGATGAAGGAGAAAAATTAACAGACGAGCAGAGAACCTATATTCGCTCTGTTCAAAAGTATATGGAGATTACAAATCCCCAGACTTTTGCAGATTTCTCTGATATTGAGAATATTAATTCCTTGGATGTCCAGAAGACGTTTTTGCGAGTGTCTTTGGAGTTCTTATATTTGCAGGACGGTGACGAGTTAAGCGATAAGCAAGAAAAATTCTTTGATTATTTTTCTATCAACAAGAAGCAGGCTACCGTAATCGAAAATGAAGTAAGCCGTTTGTTTAATGCTGTTGGTCCTCAGGGGGTTGCAGAGAAGTACGGGTATGTGCCGGAAGACGTTACAGACGTAGTTAATGAAGAAACAAATGCTAATACTACAATAACATGCGCATCCTCCGAAATTTCAGAAGATGATGCGGATGAAATTATGAAGCTCGGACACAAACCTCATTGCATAGAAACTGTAAATTATATTGTCGCTCCATATCAAGACGGTTTTTTTAGAATTGAAAAAAAGAATCATAAATGGGTCAATGTCAAAGAGGGAAAAAATCAAAAGGACTTTCCTCCCCTCTATTTTATCACACGGGATCGAACAGATCCACGAAACTACTCGTATTCTCTCGTGACACACGAGGACTACGTATATTATTATCGTGGCAATGCAAGCGGAGGCGCAATCTATGCTTTTGATGTTTCTTCGTTAACCTCTCCTGAACGACTTTGCTCAGCCTTCTGTAAAGATATTAGCTTGTACGACAACTCTTTGTTTTTTATTGATGACAATACCGGGCTTTGTCAATATGATATTTTGAAGAAAAAATGTAAAGTTCTGCTTCCGGGAGTTGAAGGTTCTTGGAAGGGGGGCGCAGTATACGCAACCCACACAGGAGTATATTTTAGCAAAAATATATATGATTCCCAAAGAGAGCTCCATTGCTCTGCTGTATCTTATTACGATTACTCAACTAAGCAAGAAGAAGTTCTGTTCAAAACTCAGTACCAAGCTGTTAGACACATATTCTTTGCAAATGAAGAGAAAATGTGTGTAGGATGTGAAGATAATTATAATTGGGAGTTCTCTGAAATTCAATATAACGAAATTAAGCGCGGAGATTGGATTCGGATCACGAAGTCGTTTGATGTTTGGGGACCCAAATATATTGTATCTCCTGAACAAAGCGTATCTGCATATCCGGATAAACTGATTTATGTCGCAGAAGACAAAACCTTAAAAGCTTTTGATTTTCGTAAGGGAGAAACCTTACAGCTTGCTTCAAATGTTGTTAATGGAAAATCTAGTTCCCCTATTCCTGCCCCGGTTTTTCGTATGGGGAATTGGCTATATTATCAAGAAAAAACAAATTCAGAAAAAATGACGAGTGGAGATGTGCACGACTATGTATTCTGTAAAGTTTCCTTAGACGCACCATACGAAATATACACACTCCAATCTTATGATTTCCTAAATTGGGTGCCTGGCACACATTCCTCGGAATATCAGATACATACAGACAACATTGAAGTCACTCATCTGGCCCATTAAATCATGATGAAAAGCTATCGCTTGCACTGAAATATGTGAGGGAACACTATCTTGAACTCTTTATTTAACTGAGGAACTGTTTTGCTTTTCTATTTAATCAACATCATGGTAAAACATCCGCAACAAGGAGTGAACTGCCATGATAACAAATTACGAGTATTTAGAAACTGTAAAAAGCATGCGTAAGCGCACAACACGTTTGGAACGTGAGGGGGATTACTGGACGCAAGAAGAACGTGAAAAGTTAGCCCGGTTGTTTGACAGCGGAGAGGGGCTTACTGATATTGCTATCCAGCTTCAGAGAACCGAACCTGCTGTATTTCAGCAAATCGAAAAGTTGGATCTATATCAACGCAAAGAAAATCCCTCTCGCCACCGCAACGATTCTCTACCTCCTTCCTGCTTATGTGCCCGCTGCCGGCTTGATGTTACGTCCTGTCCTCGTCGTATGGATTGTTTGAAAGAACAGGAGGCCATCTGATGTTTGAAGAATACGCAGATGTTCTGACGGCAGAAGAAGCCTGCGAAGCTCTCAGAATTGGCTACAACGCATTGTACGAGTTGCTAAACAGCGGTAAGCTCAAAGGCTTTCGGAATGGGCGTGTTTGGCGGATTCCCAAGCAGGCGATCCAAGAGTATGTCCTTACATGCATTGAAACAAAAAAGTAAAGCGATCCTTCTCAATATTTTGGGGCTGACTGGAGAAATCCAGTCGGCTCCAAAACTTTTATCAACGGATTCAATGCTGTGAGATCCAAGCAGCACAGATAATCTATTACAACTTTTTGAACAGGAAAGTAATCTACTATAAAGGAGAATCGCTTATGTACAATTACAACAAATCAAGCTATGAACAGCAGGTCGAAATTATGAGGCGTTGCACGGCAAGATCGCTAGATGAAGGGGATATTTGGAG
>JAQXRN010000041.1 GCA_029218545.1 Bacillota bacterium
CTCCAAATATCCCCTTCATCTAGCGATCTTGCCGTGCAACGCCTCATAATTTCGACCTGCTGTTCATAGCTTGATTTGTTGTAATTGTACATAAGCGATTCTCCTTTATAGTAGATTACTTTCCTGTTCAAAAAGTTGTAAAAGATTATCTGTGCTGCTTGGATCTCACAGCATTGAATCCGTTAATAAAAGTTTTGGAGCCGACTGGATTTCTCCAGTCAGCCCCAAAATATTGAGAAGGATCGCTTTATTTTTTTGTTCCTATGCATGTGAGAATGTACTCTTGAATCGCTTGCTTCGGAATCCGCCAAACGCGGCCATTTCGGAAGCCTTTGAGCTTACCGCTGTTTAGCAGTTCGTACAGAGCGTTGTAACCAATTCTGAGGGCTTCACAGGCTTCTCCTGCCGTCAGAACATCTGCATATTCTTCAAACACTTTCGATGCCCTCCCGTTCTTTCATACAAGCTGTACTGCGAGGACAAGAGGCAGTGTCAAGCCGACAACGGTCACATAAGCAATCATTTGCTCTGCTTGAATCCTTATGCCGTACAGGATTTGCTTGACGTCTGTACAAATCCAGCTTTTCGGCCTGCTGGTAAACCGCTGGCTCTGTTCGCTGAAGCTGGATAGCAATATCAGTAAGTCCAGCTCCGCTGTCAAATAGTCGGGTTAACTTTTCGCGTTCTTCTTGCGTCCAGTAATCACCTTCACGATCCAAGCGTGTTGTGCGATTACGCATGTTTTTTACAGTTTCTAAGTATTCCTGACTAGTTATCAAGGTATATCACTCCTTATTGAGATTGATTTACCTTGATGTTAGGATGGAAGACTATTATTGAAGCTGTATCTCTGGTATATCCTTTAAGGATTTGTAAAGTTCTATTCTTTCTTCATCAGAGTATTCCCTTATCATCTCAATCTCACCCGGAGCAGACAATGATACTCTGCAATACTTATTAATATCACCATTCATTCGGTAATAAATCCAATCACCAATCCGTTTGAATGAAACGGGTGTGTAGAATGAATAGCCTTTTCTAAAAAGTCCGCCGCTATCATAGTTATGCTCGATCGCATCAGGTGCAACCTCTGTCACTTCACCAGTTCTATAGTCTACTTTTTTGATGATGCCACCATTGGCTACATACAATAGGCAGTCATAATAAGAACGGATCTCTTCGCCGCTTCCGTTTCTTAGCATCACATCATATGTGGTAGTGATGTCGGTATGAGCTCCCTTTGGGATAGATGAAAAATCAATGCTGCCGAAACCTGATTCACAATTTCTTGAATATTCAAAATAGATTACTTGTTCATTTTCAACATGGAACATTCTACAAATTTCCTCATCGGTTTCAAAGAGGATATTTGCCTTTGCGTCAGAATATCCATAAAAATACAAGCTATAAGTCGGATAGTCTTCAAAGGTGAAATACACCCCTGCTTGCGATGCATAGATATAGTTGTAGTGTTGGGTTCTATCCGGAGTTGGAGCTGGTATTCTTTTGATTTGTTTGTTACTTGCTTTGTATAAATACGGAGTATTATCATTGATAAATGCAATATAGTCCCCAAACACACTATACTGGTCATTATTCCTATTGCATTGCATAGAAAAAAGCTTTTGAGGGGTTCTCAACAGTTCAAGATCAAAAACCCAAATATCACCTAAATAGCCATATTCATTTCTTCTATAATGATCTTCTCTGTAGAAATACATTTTATTGCCATCTACACATATTTCGTTAGATCGAGATAAATCTACATTCAACCAATGCTTCTCACCAGTTCCTTTGTTAAACCGAACATATCCGTTTTTTCCCTGGTCCTTTACAAAATCATAATAACTTGCATGATATAGTAAGTAGTCAGTCGTTTCACAAATTATACCACTGTAGCTAATACAACCGTCGCTGTTTAAGATTTCATCAACAAGCTCCCCTGTAATCTTTTCTGATGAATAGTATTCTTTGCAAGTTACATGTGTTGTGGAAACGACAGTTTCAGGTATATGCACCACGGGAAGATTGTCAACTTCAATGTTTCTAAAGCTGATTTCTAGTTCCTCATTTTTTTCTGGAATTTTCCCACTGATATGAACGTTCGGGCTGTTGATTCCAATATAAGTCACATCCTTGCGGGAAGCTGGAACAGTGAATTTATCACCACAAAGATATATTTCCTGTTCATCCTCATCCAGAAGATCCGCAAGCTCCTCCTGATCAAAAGCAACTTGGTCAATGTGCTCAATGAACACTGCTTCGTCTGTAAAGGTTCTCAGTCTTTCAAGGCGTTCTTGCCGCCGGGCAATCTCCTCAATATCTACCGTGTCGCCAGTATATTCTACCCCAAAAACCTCACAGAGCTTTTTCTGAAAATCTGGCATAGTTTCATCCAGCGTGGATACCGCTGCCGCTTCTTCTTCCAAATATCTGTCCTGGAGCCATGTAAGCAGCTTTCCGTTTTTATAGCATTCCAGCACAGAACCCAGATCAAAGTGCTCTTTCAGATCATCCAAGTTACGAACTTCCGCTCCATCTGCCATTTCAAGTGGAAAGCGTATTTTCTTTGCCATAAACAATCCCTCCCTAAATTATAACCAGCCAAATAGTGTTTCCCGAACCCAGAGAGCACCGTTTTTAATGGTTTCTTTGCCTGTTTCCCAAATTCTTTTCACGGTGTTCTTCGCAACCTCTGCGATTTTTTTTGCCGTCTGGTAGACTGTTTCACCCATCTTAGACCCTGCCATATAGCCGACAAGGCCCCCAACAACGCCGCCAATCACGGGCCCTACCACGGGAATCCAACTAAGCGCAACTATGCCAACACCTATTCCTGCGGTTCCCCATTTCAGGCCGAAAGTCATAGCAACTGTATTGCATCCCATCAAATCCAGTGCTTCGCCCATCGTTATTTCTCCATTTGCAACACGCATAAGGATCTTAACATTTTCGATAGCAACACAGACGACGTTTACAATAGCGCCCATTGATGTTCCTTTGGGTATGACTTTTATTAATCCACGTTCAGAAGCAACTTTGACCGCGCCTGCGGCTGCGGATTTGATGCCCGAATCTGCTCCGGTTTTTAATGCAGTAGTTACAACTTCTTCTGCATCAATCGGTTCATCTGCCACCAGTTTTGCCGCCAAATGGAATCCCGTGGCAATAGCAGCTCCCTGCAATCCTGCAATGGCAGCCCTTTTTCCAACATACTTAGCCAGCATTTGGGAATCATATGCATTCCAGTCCAGTTCTGGTGCTATACCGAATTGCTGGGCTTCTTCCTGCATTTTTAGTGCATTTTCTTTGCTGAGCGGTTCAGAACTGATTGGAACCTTTTCCGTACCGCCAATATGGGATACTACTGTCTTCCCCGGAAAAGCTGCTTGAACTTCCTCTACCTGTTCGGCAGGAACTACCAAGGTCTGATTATTATAGTTACCACTTTTAATAAGTGCTATCGTATGTTTTGCATCCTGACCATATTTAAGCTGATATTGATGGACAATTTTTCCGCCCTGGTCTTTAATAACGACATCAAAGGAGTTTTTATTGTAAGTAGCTCCAGGCTCCGGGGTCAAAACATAGGCTCGATAGGGTGAGTCACTCGCCTCGGCAGCTATATTAAATGTATTGACATGCTGCTGCTCAGCGATAAAACCATTTAGGCTTGGATTCTGATTAATTGTTCCATCCAGCTTTTGTACAGTGGAGAGCATCTTCCTATTTGCGTCGCTCAAAACTGCATCAAGCTCAACCATCTGCTTGGAGAATTCCTCTGCCGAAATTCCAACCGCGGCTTCCTGTGACCTTTTAGAGAACCACTCCTCGGCTGTTTTCCCATGTTCTCTTTCTTGTAAGAGGGAAGCAAGATTGCTATCATATTCTCTAATGGACTCAACAGTATCCCTGCTTAGGGAGATTGCTTCCTCCTCGCTCAATTCAGGTATTTCCGCCAGGAATTCGAGTTTGAGCCACTCTTCGTCCGATTGTCCAGCGGGTTTCTCGCCGTATTCTCGCATAAATTTGGAGAGGAGCTTTTTAAGTTCCAGGGCATCTTTCATACTAAAGTCGCCATTGTCCTCTTGCGAATATTCGTTTGCATATTGTACTTTTATATTTTCCATCAAATATCACCCCTTTGATGCATTCTTAAACTTTCGGCTTTCATATTCTTTCTGCATCTTGTTAATGGAGTCCTTCATTATTTCTGAAAGAGAATGCGTATTGTTTATAACGCTCAAGATATCTTCCGCCACAAGGTGACCTTTACCGCTCGTAAATGCGAGTTCTATACTTTCCCGGACAACACCCTCAATATCAGCTCCGCTGTACCCCTCTGTCTTGGCTACGAGTGCCGACATTGATTTTTTTATTTCCGAGAGATCACCTTTTCTGCGTTTGCCAATATGGATTTCAAAAATCTTCTGCCGCTCTGTTTCTTGAGGCAATCCCACATAAAAAATTTCATCGAACCTTCCCTTTCGCAAGAGCTCAGAGGGAAGTTTATCAATATTGTTGGCGGTTGCGACCACAAATACAGGGCTGTCTTTTTCTTGAAGCCATGTAAGAAAACTGCCAAATAGTCGGGTAGTCACCTCGGCTCCAGCAC